>CAZATZ010000363.1:0-1536 GCA_964488175.1 uncultured Spirochaetales bacterium | reverse complement strand
CTACTTTACGGTCAAAAAGAGTCTTCGAAATCACGTCTTGCTCATCGCCAGTCTGGGGTTCTATGCGTGGGGGGAGCCTCGCTACCTCTCCGTTATGCTCTTTGTCATCCTCCTAAACTACACCCTAGGACTCGCTATCGATAAGTTCAAATCCAAGAGATTACTACTCACCCTAGGGTTACTAGCCAACCTCTCCATTCTGGTCTATTTCAAGTATTTCAACTTCATCCTAGAGAATATAAACTGGCTCGACCGACTCGGTAAATTTGATCTTCCCGTCTTAAACATCGCCCTACCCATCGGTATCTCGTTTTTTATCTTTCAGGCTCTCTCCTACGTCTTAGACGTCTACAAAGGGGAGGTCAAAGCACAGAAGAATCTCTACAACCTCGCCCTCTACATCTCGCTATTTCCCCAGCTGATCGCAGGGCCTATCGTCAAATACCACCACGTCCAAAACCAGATTAGAGAGAGAGACGATACACTCGCCAATATCTACGCAGGTTTAAAACGGTTCTCTTTTGGACTCGGAAAAAAGATCATCATCGCCAATACCTTAGGCGAGGTCGCCGATAAAATCTTCTCTTCGGACGTCGCCTTTATCGACTATAAGATAGCGTGGATCGGGGCTATCTGCTACTCGTTACAACTCTACTTCGACTTTAGCGGATACTCGGACATGGCGATCGGTCTGGGGAGAATCTTTGGATTTCACTTCCTAGAAAACTTCAACTACCCCTACATCTCAAAAAGCATCACAGAGTTTTGGAGACGGTGGCACATCTCGCTGGGGAGTTGGTTTCGAGAGTATCTCTACATTCCACTGGGGGGTAACCGAAAGGGGTCTCTCAGGACGTATTTAAATCTACTGATCGTCTTTTTAGCCACAGGAATATGGCACGGAGCGAGTTGGTCGTTCGTCGTCTGGGGACTCTGGCACGGAATTTTTATCACGATAGAGAAGAGGGTCTCGATAGAAAAATATACCACAAAATTTCAAACTGGTTTCAGGCATTTTTATACGACACTCGTCTTTATCACTGGGTGGGTCATTTTTCGTTCGGAGAGTTTAAGCTACGCTTTCAACTACCTTAAAGTTATGTTCGGAGTCAAAATCAACGAGATAGTACCGGTGAACAGCTCGTACTACTTGGACAACAAGGTCTTGCTCGTAGGACTCATCGCAATCTTGACTTCACTCTCCCTCTTTAAGTCTCTTTCTCCCCTAGAGAAGCCCAACGAGACCCACCCCAGTAATCCAACCGATGAGACCAACTCTCCCTCAAAATATTGGACTAAGTATCGAGTAAAATTTCATGAGAGTGGTACCAATCTTTTATCGATAACCATCACCGTTATCTCACTCATGATTATCGCAGTCTCAACGTATAATCCCTTTATCTACTTTCGGTTTTAAAGCGGAAGATGAAAGCCCCAAAAGGGGGGGGGTACTCATTCAACCGCTTCCCCCTCATCAAATTTCCTCCCTCTATCTTACTCATATTCATCACTAAGCATCCGTTTAATCCTACCCAG
>CAZATZ010000362.1:0-1567 GCA_964488175.1 uncultured Spirochaetales bacterium | reverse complement strand
AAAACGAGGAGAGGAGAGATACTTTCTGAAGAGTGACAAGATTGGAGTTTTAAAAAAAAGAGTCCCTCTAAAAAGTCGATTTTTAGAAGATAAGGAAGAGATTTTTTGGCACGTTAATTTACCACGTTAAGAGATTAAAAGCGGGCTTCGCCAAACTAAAAGCTTGAAATGCGATGAGTATTTCAAACAAACCATAACAAATCTTGGGATTGGTTAAAACGAGCGAGTTAAAAATGAAAAGGGCTTTTGAGAGGCGTCCTTCTTGGAGATACTATCTAGGAAGAGAGGGATTTCGTTCGAGCGAAAGAGATTTGCGAGATTTGCGAGATTTGAGATTTATGGTAAGAGTTCTCTAAACTCATTGGAATAGGGAGACTCTTGTAGTTTTTTGATAGAATCCATCTGAATCTGACGCACTCTCTCTCTTGTAAGACCGAGTCGTAGGCCAATCTCATCCAAGGTTCCTGATTTTCTATTTCCCAAACCAAAACGCATTTGAATGACAGACCTCTCCTTTGGTGAGAGAAGGGAGAGCAGTTTATCGAGTTGTACCTGCATATCATCTCTTTCAAGAATATACGCTGGAGAGTCCTGCATATGGGGATCTTTTAAATGATCGACAAGCGTTGTCTGAGAACCACCCGAACCATCAAATTGGATATCAAGTGAGGAGATATTTTGAGGTCTTAGATTTAAAAGCTCTGAGACTCTCTTTTGCGAGATATCATCAGTCATTGCCGCCACTTCATCGTAAGAGACCCGCTCGCCTAAATCGGATTCGATTCTCTCCTTATTTTTCTGCAACTTCTTTATCAAGTTAAAGAGATGAATGGGAATTTTAATGGTTCCCCCCTGCTCGGCAATGGTTTTTGAAATAGCCAATTTAATCCACCAGATACCGTAAGTAGAGAAGCGATATCCTTTTTTATAATCAAATCGTTCGATTGCATCCATCGCTCCCAAGACACCTTCGCTGACCAGTTCGAGCAGAGAGATATCCTTATCCCGATATCGCTTGGCAACGGAGAGAATGAGTCGTAAATTGGCGTGGATGATCTCTTCTTTTTTCTGGTGGAGTAGAGAACGAATTGTTGTCTGTGCTGTGGGGTCTTTCTCTCTTTCGAGTTCAATGTTTAAACTCTCAATTTCTTTCCAATATTCTAACTCTTTTTCGGCGGAGAGTGGCTCTTTTTCCGCAACATAACGGAAGAAGTCGGAGAGATAGACCTCTCTTCTCTCTTTTTTATTTTGAGGCTGCCACTGAGATTTCTCGTCTTTGGTACTAACTCGTTCCACGGATGATAAACGTCCTTTTATTTGGGTGGATCTATTTTTTTGAGCGCATACCCACCGCTGATTAATCTAAGTATTTTTGTTCTTCTCGGTAGCTCCTCATCTTGGTTGTGCATTGGTTCTGAAAGTTTAGTTGCGAAAGTTCACCTTAACACCCGTAGGTATTTAGTTTCATCAGTTCATCAATTTCACGAATCAACGGGAGCCTAGATCGGCCTACCGACGGTTGAGTTTACAAAAAATCTTTCTTATTATTTGATTTGACAAGACCTAT
>CAZATZ010000361.1:0-1567 GCA_964488175.1 uncultured Spirochaetales bacterium | reverse complement strand
TTTGGAGTGCGAAAAGTTGTGATTTATTGTTTATCGTTGGAAGAACAACTTTTTTTCACACATGTCTCCCCTCCTCGAGAGAGGGGGGCTGATTGTGTTTTCCCCGATTCGACGGTTTAGAGAGGTTTCCTACTCTTTGAACTGTTCTCGGTAGAGGCGTGCAAAGATTCCAATCGCCATCGCCGCTGCGACCATCGCAGAGCCTCCATAAGAGAGAAAGAGAAGGGGAATTCCAATCACGGGGAAGATGCCGACGTTCATACCGATATTGATGAAGAGATGGATAAAGAAATAGGCGGCGATTCCCGTGTAGATAAAAGACCAGCGTGAGGGTGCCACCATCGCAAATTTCAAGAATCTAAAAAGAAGTACTCCGTAGAGAAGAAGGATAAATGCTCCACCCAAAAAACCGATCTCTTCGAGGACGAGGGAGATGACAAAGTCTGTACTCTGTTCTGGTATGTAGTTTAAATGCGACTGTGTTCCCTGTAAAAATCCCTTTCCTACGAGTCCTCCCGACCCGATGGCGGTGACCGACTGGATCACGTTCCAACCGACTCCGTACGGATCAAGCTGGGGGTTGAGGGTGACAAGAATTCGATTGAGCTGATACTCTTTGAGAGCGCTTTTCGTAAGAAAAGAGAGGGAGAGGGAGAGGAGAAGGATCAGCGAGGTGTACATCGCTTGGAGGAGGAGACGATTTCTTTTGTAGTAGTTGGTCACAAGGGAGAGAATAAAAATAAGAGCGAGAGAGTAGAAAGTGACTTGCATATACTTCCACTCCCCCAATATTCTTGCAAAATTGAGACTCGTGCTTTGTTGCGTCTCTGCCGAGGAGAGAGGGAGCAGAAAGAAGAGGAGAAAACAGCCGATAAAGGAGAGAAAAAGGATAATAAACTGACCATTTAGTCCCGCCATGGAGAGCATAATAAAGAAGATAAAGAGATAGACAACGGCGGTACCTAAATCTGGTTGGAGTAGGATAAGGGCGAGGGGAAGGGAGAGAATTCCCAAGCTTCTTCCTAATACTGAAAATGAATTGATACTGTTTTTATTCTTTTCCAAAAACTGGGCAAGAACGAGAATAAAGCCTATTTTTCCCAGCTCAGAAAATTGAAAACTAATGGTACCAACTTGTAACCAAGCTCTGGTTCCATTGATGACGTCCCCAAAGAGAAGGGTTGCTACCAAACCGAGGAGAGCTACGCCGTAGAGAATGATTCCAAACTCGTTAAAAAGAACGTAGGGAATCATCAAGCATCCAACGATGACAAAGAGGCTAATCGAGATCCAGATAATTTGTCGTAGCCAGCGTGTCGAGATGATCTCTCCGTAGATATCGACAGAGCCTGAGAAGGCGAAAAATCCACCGAAAAAGAGAAGAATGAGTGTCACAAGAAAGACGGGCCAATCCACCGTCGAGAGTATGCCGATAGAGGATCTATCTCGGGATCTTTTCATGGTGTCTGCCTGTCAACTCGGTCGAAGAATACGATTCCGTCGATACCTTGACGGGTGCCTAGAAAGAGACTTCCTTTTCATCCAAAACTTATTTTACGTATCCATC
>CAZATZ010000360.1:0-1569 GCA_964488175.1 uncultured Spirochaetales bacterium | reverse complement strand
TGAATACAAAAGCCAAGTCGTTGTACCAACAGGACGAATAGAAGTATAGCTAATTGTATTTCTTAAATCGGTTGCGGTCGCCGTTGGATTTTTCGAATGGTTGAAGACACGAACCTCTCCCTCTGCCCACACAGGGCGGCTACCACTAACACAACTCGTAAAGAGTGCTGTGACCGCTACTAAAAGTAAAACTATTTTTTTCACCAAAAATCTCCTCTTCTCTTCTTTAATATTGACGATATCGATGATATTGATAACGTCATTGCGAAAACACAACTCATTGAGTAAACTCAATCAATAGACACTTAGTTTATATTGAGTATTCTCAGTGTTGTCAATTGTTATTTCTATTTTTATACAAGAATATTTTTGGAGCGAGGAGTTGAGATCAGAGATTAGCGCAGATGAAGTACTACGCGAAATAAATTCTTCAACCATCGATGATAACAACGGCTGAGAATTGAGAAAAAAGATCGAGTTAGAGACGAAAAAGGCGTTTTTAGAGATGAGCTTAATCGATTAACTGGATATCCTTCCATTTCCCCCGCTTGAAACGTCCGTACATCAGACCGCTAGAGACGATAACCATCACGATAAAGATAATCATGCCCACCTCGGGGGGAGCGTTGAACCATTTTACGGCGATAAGAGACCCGATCGCCATCGACCAGTGGAGAAGGACGGAGATCTTCATCACCCACACCGTATCTCCCGCCCCCTTCAACGCACCCGTAAAGACCACGAGCATAGCGTCCGTCAAGGTGTAGATACTTATCAGTCGGATAAAACGACTGGAGAGACGGTAGATCTCGCTCGTATCTCCCGAGAGACCCGACGAAAAGATACGAACTAACGGGTCTGTCGCCAAGATAAAAGTCAGAAACATACAAGAGCCGTAGACTAAGGCGATTTTTGCGCTCTCATAAACGAGCTTTTCGGCTCTCTCTTTCTCTCCCGCTCCCAACGCCTGCCCGATCAAGACGGTGACGGAGAAGCCTAGCCCCAAGAGCGGAATAAAAGAGATAGCGTCATAGTTAAAAGCGATCGTAACGGCGGCGGCCTCGTCGACTCCGTAAGAGTGCATCAGTAGGATAAAAAAGTTAAACCCCGCCACGGTAAGAAAGAACTCTGCCCCGACAGGTAACCCAAATTTCAGGATCGTTTTCACGATCTTTTTATCAAAAAAGATACCCTCTCCCGTTCCGTACTCCTCTCTGTATTTCTTCGAAAAATAGATTGCGGAGAGAATTAAAAGACTCGTAAAACTGCCTATTAAGGTAGCGAACGCAGCCCCCTCGATCCCCCACGGTCGAAATCCACCCTTTCCAAAGATCAGGAGGTAGTTGGCTGGAACGTTGATCAAGAAACCGGTGAGATTGGCCATCATGACGACTTTCGTCTCGCCTAACCCCAGAAAGAAAGCGGAGAGCGATTGACGAAAGAGGTAGATGATCGACCCTACCATGAGAATCTTGTAGTAGGAACTCTCCAGAGCTATCTGCTCGGGGGTGTGACCGAAGAGAGAGAAAACTCTCTGCACGAGGGGGATACAGAGGAGTAACAGCGGAT
>CAZATZ010000359.1:0-1604 GCA_964488175.1 uncultured Spirochaetales bacterium | reverse complement strand
AAACGAGCGTATAACTTTTCTAGCATAGAGAGTCCTTAAGTGAGAGGGGGTACTCCAAAGGATATCTCTAGAAGTACATCAGAAAAAAGAGCGGATTATTTCCAGTTCTCTTCGTTTAGCTCCCTCTCACCCTTGGCAACGATCGTTGAAACAACGAGATCTCCTGAGACGTTTAAACCCGTTCTTCCCATATCAAGGAGAGCGTCGATACCCAAGATGAGAGAGTAAGCCGCCGCTACCGCCGTGTTGGTCTCGACGTTGAGTCCGATAGAGTCCAAAACCAGCAGAAGCATGATAGCCCCCGCACCTGGAGTTCCTGCGGTTCCGATAGAGGCGAGTACGGCTGTGATAACAATCGTGAATTGTTGGGCGAGCGTCAAGTCTTGACCTACGATAACGGCGATAAAAGAGACCGCAATTCCCTGATAAATAGCCGTACCATCCATATTGATCGTCGCTCCCAGCGGAAGACCGAAGGAGTAAATCCGTTTTGAGATTCCTAGTTTGCGATCGGCTACATCCATCGAGACGGGGAGTGAACCACTACTACTACGGGTTACAAAGGCGGTAATGATCGCCTCTTTGGCGAGTGAGAAAAATCGTCTTGGACTAATTTTAAATATCACTAAATAAAGGGACTGAAAAATAAAAATATAGACGAAATAGCTCAAATACGTGACCATGGTAATCGAGGCGAGAGGTCCTGCCACTTTTCCACCTTGCTTCGCAAAAACCGTAGCGATAAGAAAACAGATTCCGATAGGGGCGTACTCCATGATCCATCGAACGATGAGATAGGAGATCTCCGCTATCCCATTAAAGAGATGATAGAGCGTCTCTCCAGCGACCTTTACCGATGTATTCTCTGAAGCTTTAATGAGAGAGAGACCCAACCCCAAGAGAATCGCAAAGAAAATAATCTGCAACATATTTCCTTGAGTCAAAGATTGTATCGGATTGGTAGGAATGATCTCTAAGAGTATCTGAGTAAACGGTTTGGTCTCTAAATGCTTAGGAACACCTTCGTCTAAAGTTGCGATATTAATCGATTTTCCTGGTTGAAATATATTTGCAAAGAAAAGACCAATTGAGATAGCAATGGTGCTAGTTAAGAGGTAGAAAAGAACCGTTTTACCTCCGAGACGTCCAAGATATCTCGGTTCTAAATTGGCCATTCCTATGACAAGAGAGCTAAAGACAAGTGGAATGACCATCATCTTTAAGAGACGAACAAAGAGATCTCCTAGAGGTTGTAGAAAGAGGATTTTATCTTGAAGAGTAAGCCCTAAGACGACTCCTAAAAGAAATCCAACCGAAATTTTGATTAAAAGACTTGTTTTGAAATACCATTTGAACATGAATGACTCCTTTTCTTAATGATACAGCGTTAGAAGGACAAACTTCCCGAAAAGTGCTGTGTTACTTTTCATTAGACGTATCTTCAGCTCACGTTGTACCCTAAGTTAGCAACGTAGGAAATTGACAAATGTAGGCTGATTTTTCTTAAAAAACTTTATATCATAATTTTTTTTTAAGAAAAAGGCATTTAAAATAGTATATCATATTTTTTGATTTGTCAATTGTATTCTATTCCGTTTAGAGTC
>CAZATZ010000358.1:0-1613 GCA_964488175.1 uncultured Spirochaetales bacterium | reverse complement strand
CCTTTGAATAGGGAAGTGGTTATCATCCCGCTATAACTCCCACATCCCCCCACCAATCACAAAAACAAAAATGCTCAGCCATAAACAATAAGCTACCCCCCCTCTCTCATCAAAGAGGAATCGCTCGGTAATAGTACTCTTTCTTATTCATTCGATCGATGGTCGCCTCCCATAAAATTTGATTCGTCGAGGGGTTTACCTTGACCAATCGAGAGGGTTTTCCGAGCGTTGGGTCAAAATAGGCGAAAAAAACAAGCCACGTATCGTCGTCGAGAGAGTGAACATCACCCGTAATCGGAGTAAAATACTTTCTGTTATAGTCAAATTGGCGAACCAATTTCGCTTTCAGCTTCCTCTCATCGATCTCGTACTCCGCCGCTCTTGAGTACTCCTTCGGTTGACGTTCGACTCCGTTGTCGTAGAGAAGGAGATTTCCGTTGGGAAGCCAACTTATCGAGTGGGCGGAGAAGGGGGGATCTCCTTCGGCAATCTGCAGTAATTTTGAACTCTGCGGAGGTTTCCACTTAATCGGCTTTTGGCTGGCGAGTATCCACTTCACCGCACCTCTCTGATTTGGATTGGGAGTAAACCCGACGACCATTCCTTGATTGCGAGAGGAGAGAGTTATCGTCTTCTTTTTCTCGTTATAGGCGATGGCGTTGAGATGAACCCAGTCGTATTTCTTGTTAAATCGTGCCAGTGACGGTCGCAAAATATCGAAATATCGCGACATCGACCACTGATTGACAAACTGGTTTTTTCGATCAGATTGTATCAATAAATCTCCACTCCCCTCCACCCTTTTTGAGGGATTCGCCGAGTTACTGAGAAGCAAAACACCGTTCTCGTAGGGAATGGCGTCGTGGTGAATTCGGTTGGGAACCTGATAGGTTTGATAGACGTTTCCAGCCAGATCGACCTCTTGTAACAGCGGTGAACTCGACGATCTTCTCGGGCCTGTCTGCACGAGCAAGTGACCGTTCTCTAATTTTCTCAAAACGAGTGAGTATTTGTTATTTGCCCAGAGAATACGCCCCTTTTCATTGATAATAAAGTTGTACCCCATTTTTGCGATTAAGTAGGTCTGATCTGGATCCCCTCTTCCTAGGCTTTGAGTGATGGTGATTCTCGGTCGAATCGGAATTTGTCCCGCAGGACGCATCGTAATATTCCACTGAATCCTCTCACCTGATTGAGTGAAGGCCTCAATCAGAAGCCGAGTCGGTCTATTTGGGCTTAGATCGATGACCGAGAGATAGTGTATGAGACCGGGGGAAGAGCGTGCGATTTCAACGTTTTGCCCGTCTCGAAAGATTCGAATCGTCGCCTCCACGTTCGTTCGATAGGCGAAACCTGCCGTTAAGTAGTTGTTATTTGGGTTTAGCTTAGGGGGAGAGATGACTCGAATATCGAGGGGAGAGGCTGAGGAGAGATCTAGCGAAGAAAAAAAGACGAGAAGAGGAAAGATGAGTTTCAGAAGAAATCTCTGAGTATTAGGATGACTCATGTTCAATTGACGGCCTTTTCTATTTTTCGTTTCTCGGAACCCTTCTCTTGAGTTGAGCGACTCGATTGATTAATCAACAGAGAGGGGAATGGCACGGTAGTAGACC
>CAZATZ010000357.1:0-1616 GCA_964488175.1 uncultured Spirochaetales bacterium | reverse complement strand
AAAGGAGAAGAACGAGGAAAGAATGTTTTTTTACGTTATTGAGATGTTTTTAGGATGTTTTTGAATAACAAAAGATGACATTATCCTTTTGGCTCTACAGCGTCGAAATTAATCTTGCGATAAAAGAAGCTTTTGCGTACAATGTCTGACCATGTTAGACTATAAATATATTAAAGAAAACCTCGCAGAGGTTAAAGAGAGTGCTTTAAGACGATCGATTTCTTGTGACCCAGAAGAGGTCGTCGCCCTCTATACTCAGAGAAACCAACAACTCCAAGAGTTAGAGTCCGTCAAGCAACAGAGAAATCTCAACGCAAAGGCGATGAAACAGAGACTGGATAACGAAGAGAGACAAGAGTTGATCGCAGTGGGAAAGTCTCTTAAAGAGAAGATTGGTGCGCTGGAAGCGAAGCTCGACGAACTCTCTCTTCTCCTTGAACGTAAGACAAAAGAGGTTCCAAACCTTCTCCACCCAGACGTTCCTTCAGGAAGTGAAGAGAGTGATAATCTCCCCATAAAAGTAGTGGGAGAGGTTCCTCAGTTTGACTTCCCCCCCCAAGATCATATCGAACTTATGGAGAGTCTCGATCTCATCAACTTTGAGAGAGGGGCGAAGGTTGCGGGGAGTAAGTTTTACTACTTAAAAAATGAGGCGGTTTTACTAGAACTGGCTCTCTCTCGATTTGCCCTTGACGCTCTGATGAAGGAGGGATTTACCCCCTACATCACCCCCGATCTCGCCCGAGAAGAGATCTTAGACGGCATAGGATTTAATCCCCGTGGAAGTGAATCGAACATCTATACCCTCGAAGATAGCGACCTCTGTCTCGTAGGAACCGCCGAGATAACACTCGGAGGATACTACGCCAACGAGATCGTAGATCTCGATAACGGCCCCATTTTGATGGCGGGTCTCTCCCACTGCTTCCGAAAAGAGTCGGGGGCGGCTGGGCAGTTCTCGAAGGGGTTGTACCGTGTCCACCAATTTAGCAAGGTTGAGATGTTCGCCTACTGCAAGGCGGAAGAGTCGGACGCTCTGCACCAAGAGCTTCTCAAACACGAAGAGGATCTCTTTCAACGCTTAGAGATCCCCTACCGCGTCGTCGATACGTGTGCCGGTGACCTAGGCGCTCCCGCCTATCGCAAATTTGATCTTGAGGCGTGGATGCCAGGGCGCGGAGAAAAAGGCGATTGGGGAGAGGTGACCAGTGCGAGTAACTGCACCGATTACCAGTCGAGACGTCTCAATATTCGTTACAGATCGTCGGAGGGAAACCGAATGGCTCACACCCTCAACGGAACGGCGTTGGCTATCTCAAGAGCGTTGGTCTCTCTGATTGAAAACCACCAACAGAGTGACGGGAGTATTCGAATCCCTGAAGCGTTACAGCCGTACACTGGATTTAAAACAATCTCCCCTCGGTAATCTTTTCTGGTTCCTCTTGGATTAACTATTCTCTTACTTCTCCGCACTCTATTTTCGTAATAATTCTTTTTGTTTTTTTGACTATAATAACTCTATCAAGGAAGGCGATAAGACAAGAACAAATCGTACAAGAACAAACCGTAGGCAAGGAGTTTATGTGAGTATCAAATTTGTAGCAATTACCAAGGGT
>CAZATZ010000356.1:0-1654 GCA_964488175.1 uncultured Spirochaetales bacterium | reverse complement strand
AGAGTATGAAGAGAGGGACTCAAGGGTTTTTCAGAGGAAGGAGTAAGAACTTTGAAGGGTACCTCTAAAAAATCGATGGCAGAAAATAACGAAGATATTTTTTGGGTCACAGGAATGAATTCAAAAATATTTAGTCTTGGTCGATGGCAGATCTCTTTTAAGACTGGGAGGGATTACAGGAGGATTAGCTCGAGAGAGGAGGTCTCAAAATAAGAGATAGGCAGAGCGGTGATAGGTGATAGGTCAAATCGAAATCGAGAGTGAAATTCCCTCCCCCCAGTAAGAGAAGAAGTCCTCTGGGGGGAGTAAATTTAATCGTTGATCAACTTATTCTTTCCGATCCACGACATCATACCCCGTAGCTTTGTCCCCACCTTGGTCATGGGATGCTCGGCGTCGAGTCTTCGCATCGCCTTCAAACGGGGTTGTCCAGCGTTGCACTCACTCATCCACTGGGAGGTAAAGACTCCCGTCTGAATATCCTTCAATACAGCCCGCATCCGCTCTTTTGTCTCCTCTACAGGAAGAATTCTTTCGCCGGAGACGTAATCGCCGTACTCGGCGGTATTGGAGATAGAGTAGCGCATGCTCGCCAATCCACCCTCGTAGAGAAGGTCAACGATCAGTTTCATCTCATGAAGACACTCAAAATAGGCCATTTCATCGGGGTATCCCGCCTCTGTTAAGACCTCAAATCCCGACTTGATGAGCGTACTAACTCCCCCACAGAGAACCGCCTGCTCTCCAAAGAGATCACTCTCGGTCTCATCTTTAAAGGTTGTCTCAAAGATACCAGCGCGTCCTCCTCCGATTCCAGAGGCGTAAGCGAGGGCGATTGACAACGCTTGACCCGAAACGTCTTGTGAGACAGCGACAAGAGTGGGAACTCCTGCATTCTTGAGATACTCACTACGGACGGTGTGTCCAGGACCTTTGGGGGCGATCATAATCACATCGAGATCTTTTCGAGGAACAATCAGTTCAAAATGGACAGCCAACCCGTGAGCAAACGCGAGGATAGCCCCCTTCTTTAAGTTTGGCTCTAGCTCCTCTTTGTAAAATTTCCCTTGAATCTCATCGGGAACAAGGACCATCACAACGTCGGCTTTTTTCGCTGCTTCTGAGGGTTCTAGTACCTCGAATCCAGCCTTTTTAGCCGCTGGTACACTCGCAGAACTTCCTCTTAATCCGACCACCACCTGAGCTCCAGACTCTTTCAAGTTCAGAGCGTGAGCGTGACCTTGGGAACCGTATCCCATTATCGCCACGGTTTTTTTCTTAAGAAGATTGAAATCTGTCTCTTTGTCGTAGTAAATTTTCATAATGACTCTCTCCGTTCAATTTCTTTAGGTTTAGGGCACCTTCAAAAAACCCTTTTTCATTTCTAACTCGTTATATTCTGAAATCGACTTTTTAGAGGTACCCTCTACTCTCTTTTTATTTTTAGAGGCACCCCTATCCTTTTCAGACAATCCAATTTTCTTTAGGGCTCTTTTAGAAAATCACTCTTTTTCGCCCCTTGAATCTTCCTCGGTGATCTTATTTTCCTCTTCTGACCGCTCCGCCTCTTCTAACTGTTTCACCGCCTCTGACTCAATCGATTTTTCAAACTCGTTCGAAGAGAGAGAGATGTCACCACTCTCACTCGGAATCA
>CAZATZ010000355.1:0-1656 GCA_964488175.1 uncultured Spirochaetales bacterium | reverse complement strand
TCTGTGAGTCCGGGGGTCGACCCGATCCGTTCTATGATGAGTCCGGTAGGATTCTCTCTCAGTGGCTTCAGCCTCAAGCCTCTTCTCAAGAGGGTCAAAGACTGATCCAAGAGCAACGATCTTTTCTCGACCAGCTTGATGAGTTGAATGAGTCTGAGGAAGAGGAAGAGGATTCTGATTCCTTGATCCACTGGAAAAAAGAGAAGCTAAAAATTGAGATTGATCGGCTCAGATACAAATTTTCTGTAGAAACAGGAGAGTTAGTACACATGGATAAAGTCCGTGATTTATATACTCGCTGTTTTTCAAAGATTCGTAGTGAACTTGTCCGTCGTGGTGATGTTTGGATCACCGATAACACGCCTGTAATCTTAGAAGAAAAAAAGGCGTCTAACTCGACGAGAATGACACTAGAGGCGATGATAAACGATGTGCTAGATGAACAAATAGAGTATTTCAGAAAAGAAGACACGCCGATCTAGTAGTCTTACCAAATGGGGAAAAACTTTTCTGAGGAAATGAGAGATTACAAAGAGACTCTCCCCCTTAAACAATCAACTCTCTCAAGCCCAATGCCTCTCTTACTTTAATCAGAGTAGAAAAATTGGGGTTGAACCGTTTAATGGACTCAATACGCTGGTAATTCTGCGGAGAGATTCCCATTTTATCGGCAAGCTGTTTTTGTGTCCAACCGTTCTTTTCTCTCTCAAGGCGAAGCCAAATCACAAAGGAGAGTTTTTCATCAAGAGTGATCGGGTAGGTGTCTTTCTGTACGGTGGTCTCTTCAGCTGCAAAATGAGGGAGAGTGGCCTTTGTTTCAATGCAGCTTTTCAAATGCCCTTCTAATGCCTCTTTCCCCATTTTAAGAGCCTCGTCTTTTGTGTCTGCATAGGTCAAACAATCGTAATAGTCAGGGATGTCTACATAAAAGCAATCGTCTTCTTTCGATTCCCATACTTTCAAGTGATAAGTTAGTTTCATTTTAGCCTCTCAGTTTGACACCGGATTTTTTTTCAATGGATTTTAGGGTTCCCATTTTCACATCTTTTTTCCCGTGAACCGGAACCGTTATCACGTTGGGATTATTCGCTTTTTTCAGATGATGGTGAGACCCTTCAACCCGAACTTGCTTAAATCCCTCTGCAATCAATCGTTTAATTATTTCCTTTCCAGTCATGAGACAAGGGTAATACACAACTTAAAAGTTGTCAATGACTTTCTCAAGAAACGAGAACAAAAGAAGAAGAATGACTACTAAAATGACTAAAAAAAGGGTAAACTCTGTATATTTCAGTATATTTCCACACCTCAAATATTGCTTAAAATCGTGTTCTAGGGTATCTTCAGTATACTTAGAGGTATTTCAGTATAAAACCCTGTACCACGTTGAGGGGCTAGTGCCAGCAATGGCGTGGAGGTTCAAGTCCTCTTTGCCGCATACCTTCTAAGTGCGTTTTAAATATGTTTAAACGTGACTAGAGGTTGAAACATATTTTGTGTGATACACCGTCCTTGACTTTCTCTCTTGCTAAAATTACGGTCTCTTCGTCAAATTACGTGAGCAAATTACATGAGGAAATCGGATAAACCAGGAAGACGAAACAAGAGAGGTATTTGCTCTCCCACGTATCACCATACCAATCACCACGTCAATCG
>CAZATZ010000354.1:0-1657 GCA_964488175.1 uncultured Spirochaetales bacterium | reverse complement strand
ACTCATCGCTGAGACGAGACTCAAGATCCAGAAAATGCTTCGAGGCGAAGATTCTAGGCTCTTGGTGATTGTCGGGCCGTGCTCCATTCACGACCCCAAAGCCGCCTTGGAATACGCCGAGCGATTATCCCACGAGAGAAAAAAGTACGAAAAAGAGCTAGAGATCGTGATGCGTGTCTACTTTGAAAAGCCCAGAACAACGGTGGGTTGGAAGGGGTTGATAAACGATCCCTACCTCGATGAGAGCTACAATATTAACGACGGATTACGCCTTGCCAGAGAGCTACTACTGAATATTAACCGTTACGGTCTCCCCACGGCGGGAGAGTTCCTCGATACGATAACTCCTCAGTATATCGCCGATCTCTTTAGCTGGGGGGCGATTGGAGCTCGAACAACGGAGTCTCAAGTTCACCGAGAACTCGCCTCTGGAATGTCGACTCCGATCGGCTTCAAAAACGGAACGAACGGGGATAGCCAGTTAGCGATCGATGCGATCATCTCTGCTCAGAGACCACACCACTTTCTCTCCGTGACCAAGAACGGTCACTCCGCCATCGTCACTACGGAGGGAAATCCGGACTGCCATATCATTCTACGGGGGGGAGAGGTTCCCAACTACGATAAAAAATCGGTCGAGCAGATAGAGAAGAGACTCCAAGAGACGAACTTGCCGGTAAAAATTATGGTTGATTGTAGTCACGGAAACTCTAAGAAGCAGTTTTCAAAACAGAGAGAGGTTGTCCAAGATATCAGAGAACAGATAGAAGAGGGAAACCGTTCCCTCTTTGGGGTGATGTTAGAGAGTCACTTGGTTGAGGGGAGTCAATCTATCCCCAACTCCATTCCCAAATCTAGTCCCGACTCGATCTCTAATATCGAGAGTTCACTCGTCTACGGACAGAGCGTCACGGATGGGTGTATCGGTTGGGAGGAGACTCAAGATATCTTAAAGAAGTTGGCCCATAGCTCTGCGAAACGGCTGTAGAGATTTTTCTGGAGAAAATCCTACGAAGAAGAGAGGGTTACTACCCCCCTCTTCGTTTAAATAAGAACACGAATCATAACGTGAATTTTTTTTTGAGTACGAGTATAAGGTTACCTCTAAAAACTCGATGACAGAAAAGATCGAGTTAGAAATGAAAAAGGGTTTTTTGAGAGGTCGCCTGAAACAAGGAGTAGAACACTATGGATAAGCCAACATTAAAACCAAAATGCCCCAACTTTTCGTCGGGGCCGTGTGCAAAATTTCCTGGATGGAGTCCTGAAAAACTCAACTACGACACCCTCGGGAGATCTCACCGTTCACCCCTCGGACACGGTCGTTTAAGAGAGGTGATTGAAGAGACACGAGAGTTCTTGGATATTCCTAAAGATTATCGTATCGGTATCGTTCCAGCCTCCGATACGGGAGCCGTTGAGATGGCTCTCTGGTCGACATTAGGGCCACGAGGCGTCGATGTTTTCGGTTGGGAGAGTTTTGGTCTCGGCTGGCTCAATGAGATACGAGATGAGCTCAAGATAGACTCCTTGCAGGGATATACTGCCGATTTTGGAGAGCTACCCGAGTTGAAGCATGATCCCAAACGTGACTGCGTCTTTCCTTACAACGGAACGACCTCTGGCGTCTATATCGGCAATACTGATTGGATAAGTA
>CAZATZ010000353.1:0-1665 GCA_964488175.1 uncultured Spirochaetales bacterium | reverse complement strand
GATTTGAATTTTCTCTCTCATCAGCTCCTCAGAGAGGGAGACTTTGTAGGTGTGCGGATTGATAAATCGTTTGTACTTGGAGGGAAGGTTTTCGAGCATCTCTTTCGCATGATTTTTGATGGCGTTGAGGGTGGGTCTCTCGGTGAGTACCTCACCGTCTTGCATAACGGGATGGAGTAGATCTTCCCAGTGATCGTAGTCTTCGGGAGCTAAATGAGAGTGGATATAGCTGTAGTTTGGATGGCAGCAGGTGATCTTTTGGGTGAAATCGGGAGACTCCCCCCCCCTTAGTTGCAGATCCCACAGAGGTCTCTTCTCTGCGTTATAGAAGCGGAGGAGTCTCTTGCGAAAAGGGTTACTCATCTTTTCGGGAGTGGCGGAGACCTTCATCACCCCCGCACCATCCAATTCGACCATCTTGTAGACCCCGTTGAAAGAGGACTGTGAACCGCCGGTGATAAGCTGGGTTCCTACGCCGTATCCGTCGATGGGGGAGTGTGTACTCTCCAGCTGGGCGATGATTTTCTCGTCGAGATCGTTTGAGACGAAGATCTGCGCTTTTTGACACCCTGCGGAGTCCAGTTTTTCTCTGGCTTCTTGGGTTAGAAATTGGAGATCGCCACTATCGATTCTAATCCCAAAATTATTCCCAGCCTCTATGGAGCGTTTGCCGACCTTAATCGCACTCTCGATACCCGAACCGAGTGTGTCGTAGGTATCGATGAGAAAGACGGGAAAAGAGGGGAAGAGTTTGGCGTAACTCTCGAAGGCTTCGTACTCGTTGGAAAAGGACATGACCCAAGCGTGAGCCATCGTTCCGCTGACCTTGATCGAGTACTTCTTGGCGGCGTTGACGTAGGAGGTCGAATCGGTTCCTCCTATGTAGGCGGCACGAGAGGCTGAGAGAGCTCCGTCTAATCCTTGGGCTCGCCGTAGTCCAAAATCCAAGAAGTTTTTGTTGGGAATGACCTGACGGATTCGCGCGGCTTTGGTGGCGATGAGAGATTGGAAGTTGAGCGTATTGAGCAAGAGAGCTTCGAGAAAGAGCGACTCGATGAGGTCTCCGTTGACCTGTAAGAGGGGGGTATTGGGGAAGATGACGTTTCCCTCTTTTTGGCTTAAAATCTCCCCTTTAAACCGAAAGTCTTTGAGGTAGTTGAGAAAACTTTTGTCGAAGAGTCCGAGAGAGTCGAGATAGTCTAGGCTCTCTGCGTCGTAGCGAAAAGAGGAGACCCTTTGAAGAGCGTCGTTGAGTCCCGCATAGAGGCTGTATCCTCCGCTAAAGGGGTGGGAGCGAAAGAATAACTCAAAACTGGTACGTGGATTTTCATCACGGCGAAAGAAGGCGTACCCCATGGTGAGGGAGTATAGATCAAGATTTAAGCCTATGGACATACTCTCTCCTTACTTTAGAGGTACCCTCAATTTTAACTCGCTCTTTTTTTGTTATCATTCTTTATTGTCATTGATTATACAATCCAAGTGGGAATAGTCATTTGATTTCGTGATAATTTTACCTAAATCCCGTCGTTTTAGTTCCTTGCGATAGAAAAAAACTCTTCGTTAGCTCTTGGGATTGAGTTTTAAAAGGTGTTCTTATCTCTTCTGCGTCGTCTCTTCTTCGAGGGCCCCCGCCAGTCTCCCCGCCCGATAGGCGGTCGACCA
>CAZATZ010000352.1:0-1670 GCA_964488175.1 uncultured Spirochaetales bacterium | reverse complement strand
AAGGAAGTGCCTTTTTGGAAATTATGGTGAACAAGGGAGCTAGAAAAGATTTAGGGAGACCAACTCTTACTCCTCAAGAAAACAAAGAGGGTTTTATGAATTTTTGTAGGGGGGCAACCGACTGTCGCACTCTCCTACTCCCAGTTGGCAAAAGATAGTGGTTATAAGAAAATTGATTGCGTAAAGACGAAAGAAGAGTTGCAAAATGCTCTCATCGGTTTTTTGTCTTTTCAAGGAAGTGCCTTTTTGGAAATTATGGTGAACAAGGGAGCTAGAAAAGATTTAGGAAGACCAACTCTTACTCCCCAAGAAAACAAAGAGGGTTTTATGAATTTTTGTAGGGGAGAAGGTACGTGTTCAAGTTGAACGAGAAGAGTGTTCCCGCCGTTTTTTCAGATTTAAATGAATTGGACTCCATTTTATCTCGATTAAAATCTCGAAATATCTTTCTTGTCTCGGGAAAAAATTCTCTTTTATCCGTGCAGGAGAATACGTCTTGGCAAGAACTGCAAAATAGGTATCAGTTCTGCGTATTTCAAGATTTTTCTCCCAACCCTAAAGAAGAAGATATTTTGAAGGGAATAGAGTTCTTTTGTAAACATGAGAAAGAAGGAGATGAGATCGATACGGTTTTGGCTCTGGGGGGAGGGAGTAGCCTCGATGTTGCAAAATCGATTTATTTTTTCGCTCTAAGCGGAATTTCCATACGAGACTTTATCCGAGACGATTTTGATTCGAAAGAGGGGATAGAGAGGTGGAAAAGGAGACGTAGATCATTCATCGCTATTCCGACAACGTCGGGTAGTGGAAGCGAAGCGACACATTTCGCCGTCCTGTATGTTGACGGGAAAAAATACTCAATCGCCGATCCTCTGATGTTGCCCGATTCTGTGATTTTGGATAGTCATCTCCTTACCTCTTTGCCCAAAGAGCAGAGAGCGGCAACTGGAATGGACGCTTTTTGTCAAGGCATAGAATCCTTCTGGTCAACAAAAAGTACCGAAGAGAGTTTAGGTTATTCCATTGAGAGCATTAAATGCTCTCTTCGCTCCCTTGAGTCTTTTGTGAATTTTCCGAATGTATCAAATCAACACGACATGATGTACGCCTCCCATCTCGCTGGAAAAGCCATCAACATCACTAAAACAACGGCTTCACATGCGATGAGTTACGCCCTTACGTCCCATTTTCAACTCCCCCACGGTGCCGCTGTCGGAATGAGTATCGATGAGGTGATGGATTTGAATTACCGAGTCTCCGAGTCAAACGTAAATGACAAACGAGGAAGAGAGTTTGTTCGGGCAAAAATCGAGCAACTGTTTAAACTATTGAATTGTAGTGAACTCGAAGAAGCTAAGCAATTTTTCAAAACATTGAAGAAAAAGATTGGTTTACCCAACACCTTCAAAGAGTTGGGATGTGATGACCCCTATTTCGTTGCTGATTTGGTGGACACTCTCAGATTGGGGAATAATCCGCGCAAATTGACAAAAGAAGATTTTTTGTCACTACTTGAAAAGATAAAAGAGTAGTATAACGAAAAAAATAGAAAATGATAAAGGGTGCCTCTAAAAAGATCGAGTGAGAACTGAAACAGGTTTTTTTTAGAGGTGGTCTAAATTAAATGGAGAGATAGAGAATGATGAAAATTTTACGAAAGAGTAGAGTTA
>CAZATZ010000351.1:0-1678 GCA_964488175.1 uncultured Spirochaetales bacterium | reverse complement strand
GATAACACCGTCCTTGTCTACCTCACCCGCTTGAACTGCCTTAAAAAGAGAGGCAATAGCGACCGAGGCCGCCGGTGCGGGTTCTATCTTCTCAAGCTCTTCAAAACTCTTTGCCGCCTCTTTCGCCTCTTGGTTGCTAATTGCATAGGTCTCCCCTCCCGTGTCGGAGAGGGCGTCGTATAACCCACCCTTTAGACCGTAGGGAGGCTTGCGGTTGGCGAGGACGCTGGCGTGTATCTCCGCCGCCTCTTCTCTAGCTCTCTTGTGTTCTCCGTGCTCTTTATCTTTCTTTTGCCATGCGGAATGAATGACGAGAAAGGGAGAGTTTTGAGAGAGGCAGAGTTTCGTCTTCTTCTCTGAGAATCGTCCATCTTCGATAAATCTCTGATTCGCCTCCCACGCAGCGATACTCCCCGTACCGCTTCCTACGGCTTGAAAGTAGTAATCGGGAATTTCACCGATAGTCTCGACGGCTGAGAGATACGTCGTTCCCATCCCATCTCGACGGGCTACATTCTTCGCGCCCCCCTCGGGGTAGAATCCCTCGACGTTTGATAGTTGTTCGGCTAAGTGGATGGCGTCAAAGTAGTCAGCCCCCTCACCAACTGAGACGATTTTTACGCAGTCATACGGTGTCTCACTGAGCCACATCGCCTCGACGGACATCTCAGGAATAACGACAACAAGGGGAATATTATTCTGACCACAGACGTGAGCAAAGGCTCTCGCAGTATTTCCTGCCGAGGCGACGACTAGCCGTCCTGGAGGGTTTTCGGGAAGACGGGCGCAGACGCTATACGCCTCGCACTCCTTAAAACTTCCCGTCGGCATACTAACACCGTGCTCGGGAAATTCTCCACTAAGGGTGATGTAGAGATTCTCTAAATTTAGTTTTTTCGCCAATTTTGTACTCTTGAAGGTAACAGGCGCGCTAGAGTTTGGTAACTTTCTACGAATAGGTAACCAGTCTTGAAATCGGTAAATCCCCTCTTCTGAGGAGGTGAAATCGATCTGTTTCTTGGCGTAGTACGCTCTCAAAAAACTTTTTGAGACTTGGGGGGCTCCCAGTACCATTCCATCATCTTTGACGGATTGCCCTGTCGAAAGACAGCGAAGTTTATAGTGTGTGCCTAGTGAGGCATTCTCTTTCTTTTCCACAAAGTATTCGCCTAAAATCAAATAAAATAGAACCTCTCTCGCACGTATGAGGGGGTATATTTTAGGGGATTAGGCACTCCTTTTCGAATCTTGAGAGAGGGGGGGATCTTAATCAGCTCTCTGTTAAGGACATCTTTAAAATCTAATTTACTCTAGGGTATCGCTTTGCTCTCAGTAAGAGTGTTTTCTATACCAGTTCTCCCCTCATCTCTGATTATGGTAGCTTATCCCAAAAAAGGAAGTGTTTTGGGATAATAAAGGAGAGTAAAATTGGAATAAGGGTTCTCTGCCCAGATTCTAATCGGTAAAGAATTGCCATGGTATCTTTATGCCCTTTTTGTGTCAACAAATAGAGCTATTCACTTTGGGTCACCTCTCAAAACCCCTTTTTCATTTCTAACTCGATCTTTTCAGTCAATTCCAATTTGTTATGGCTTGACTGAAATACTCATTTAGCGCCGTGGGAAATCTCGGCTAAACTCCGTTTTCACTTCCTTGACGGGACAAAAAATCTCTTCGT
>CAZATZ010000350.1:0-1695 GCA_964488175.1 uncultured Spirochaetales bacterium | reverse complement strand
ACTGTATATTTTTACATTTTAAGCAGAGAGAATCAACCTCTTTTCTTCTATCCCTTTTTGAGTTAAGATACTCAACATGAGAGGTTCTCAAAAAATCAGAACATCTTTCTCACGCTCTTGGTAATCAGAGATTACTCTGGTCTCTGGTATCGTGTGCTACGACAGTAAAATTTTTTGTTTATATTTGTAAAAAATCTATTACACCGTTGAAAGAGAACCTTTATATTTTTATGTAAAAATGAAATAAAGGTTCCTCTAAAAAGTCGATTTCAGAAAATAACGAGTTAGAACTGAAAAAGGTTTTTTTTAGAGGTGTCCATAATACCTTCGTTCTAAAGGAAACCCCGTGCCATTAAATAATAAAATTTTACCCCAAGTGTCAATCATCGTCCCCGTTTATAACGTTTCGGAGTATCTGCGGGAGTGTTTGGACTCGTTGATCCATCAGACGTTAAAAGAGATCGAGATCATCATCGTTAATGACTGCTCTCCCGATCCGCAAGACGATGTTATCTGTCGAGAGTACGCTGAAAAAGATGACCGTATCGTCTATCTTGTCCATGAAAAAAACCTACGGCAGGGGGGAGCAAGAAATACGGGTCTCAGAGAGGCGAGGGGAGAGTTCATCGGTTTTATCGATAGTGATGACTGGGTCGATCTCGATATGTACGCTTACATGTACGAAAAAGCGGTAGAACACGACTGTGACTTGGTGGACTGCGGCATGGTGGGAGAACCTCCCCAGCGAGATTTTATGCTCCCCGCTCGTCACACCCAAGAGGAGCTACTTGAAACGGAGAATGGGGTAGAGTTTTTCCACCTATTTTCAACGACAAATATTCGCATCTCCAGTAATAGCGTAAACAAGCTATACAAGCGCTCTCTCTGGCTGGAAAACGACCTCTCTTTTCCTGAGCATCTTAAATACGAAGATCTGGGTGCCATTCCTAGCGTATTATATTTTTCTCACAGAATCTACCTCCTCCCCAACTCTTTTTATCATTATCGCCGTCGAGAGGGTTCGTCTACCCATTCACTGATTAACGTAGCCGATTACGGTGCGGTGTTTAATTTTATTGGCGATTTTTTGAAGGCTCAAGGGATTTATGAGGAGTATCAGAGACGATTTTTGAAGATGGTTTTTGAAGAGGTGCACGCACGCCGTTTTCAAGAGGGGAACCCCTCCAAAGAGACGCAACGAAAGCTCGTATTGGAGTGGTTTCAATACTTGAAAGACTCCGGCTCTACTTGGGAGTACCTGCAGCTGTTGGATACCACCTCTCTTCTTGGTGTGCTAGACCTAAGCCCTACCGTCTTAAATCTCTTAGACAATGACCCGCAGAGACTCTCCCTTTTGAGTCCAAGTTCTAGGAGTTCTCGCTGGTACCGCTTTAAACGGATGACACACAAGCAGAGAGCTAGAAGCATTCTGAGAAAAGTGGTGAAAAAATTACTGAGACGTTAAGAGAGACGCTCTTTATTTTTATTCTTTAGAGGTACCCGTTTTATTCAGAAAATGAAATCGTGCCATCACTTCAAAAGGAGAGCCGATGCAAAAAAGTGATAAAATTTCTCCCCAAATGTCGACTCCAAAACTATCTATTGTCGTCCCCGTTTATAACGTCTCAGAGTATCTGCGAGAGTGTTTGGACTCGTTGATCCATCAGACGTTAAAAGAGATCGAGATCATCATCG
>CAZATZ010000349.1:0-1698 GCA_964488175.1 uncultured Spirochaetales bacterium | reverse complement strand
TATTTTTGAGTCGTATTCTTTTTATTCGTCTTCAAAATCGCCAAAATCGACGTCCACAACCAGATCGGCGAGACCTCCGATACCGTCTTCACTCTCTCCATCTTCGGATAGATCTTGTAAATTATCGGTCTTGGATGAACTCTCTGAGAGAGAGGTAAGCCCTCCTCCCTCCACGTTACTTTCGTAGTGTAAGACGCGACTACAGTAGGGGCAGAAGGATATCTCGTGGTTTTCTCGTACGATATTAACAAACTGTATCGGCAAGACCATGTTACAGCCAGAACAGAAACCATTCTGGAGAGGAACGAGGCCTAGACCCTTTTTACTTTTTATAATTCGTTCAAATTTAAAAAGAATATCTTCATCTAAATCGGGAGTGAGTTGGTTCTCTTTTTTTTCTAACTGGTTTAAAGAGGAACGGTACTTGACGAGAATCTTTTCTACGCCCTCTTTCGCCTCATCAAGCTCTTTTTGAGTCGATTGAATCAGTTCAGAGCTCTCATCGTACTCCTCTTTTAACTCCTCTTTCTCCTTCTCCGCTTTTCTCAAGTTCGTACGGATCTGCATGGCGAGTTCACCGACATGAAACATCTCTTTCTCCAACGCCTCATATTCCCGCTGGTTTTGAACTCGATCGACCTTTCCTTCGAGTTCGACTCGACGCGTCTCTATCTCGACCTTGTCAAGACTAAGCCGAGAAATCTCCGAGGTTAACTCTTTTTCTCGGTTTTCCTTCTCTTGGAAATTACTCTCTAAACGATGAAGAAGCTCTTCTTGAATGGAGATCGAGTGGGGTAAAGTCTCCATCTCGTCCAATATCTTGTATTTCTCGGTAAAAATCTCTTGGAGAGTATTTAACTTTTCAAAGACTGTTTCCATTTCAATCCTTTATCTCTTTTGGTGGTTAAAACAGAGGGGGTTCTTCTCATCATTAGGGTACCTCTAAAAAAACCCTGTTTCATTTCTAACTCGATCTTTTCTGAAATCGAATCTTTAGAGGTATCCTAAAGAAATCTTAGAACTTACCCTTTGTAGTGGACTATCGGTTATTTTCGGCGAAAATTCTGACGAAAAGTGCGACTAAAAATTTTTGTAACCTGTGACTAATCTAACTTAATCTATTCCTTTTTTCATTTCTAATTCGATCTTTTTCGTTAACTCTACCCTCTGCTACGGCTGATTGGGTAGAGTCGTGATTTAATTTCGTACTTACTCTCGGTTAAACTCGGCTTTTAGCTCTCAATCGTTGTTCAATGGTTTTCAAACTGTTTTCAAACTGTTGTCAAAACCAAGAGTTTTTAAAACTGCTACCAAAATGTCTTCGTTATTTTTGTGACTGAGTTCTTAGAGGTGCGTAAGTTTTTCTTCACTCTCTTCTCTTAAATCGCTTAAAGGAAGGCATCTCTCTCTAAAGCCCTACAACATGAGGTATGAGACAACTAGCAAAACCCATAGTCTATCGAGAACATGAAAAATTTGCTACTAAAATGGAGTATAAAATCGAAAATTTTATCGATTTTCTCCCTCACTCTCTTGGCGATAGGAGGAGAGTTCTTTCGGCGAGGGAGGATCTTAGCCCCTCCTTACTTTTCTCGCATGAGAATATCTTGAGATTATGGGTCTTCTCGTGTTAAAATTCTATCATTGATAAGCTGCATAAAGAATTTTGTATCGCCAAAATAATTCGGATACCCTTTT
>CAZATZ010000348.1:0-1700 GCA_964488175.1 uncultured Spirochaetales bacterium | reverse complement strand
CCTCCTTCTTTTACCTCCCGTTTTGAAAAAAACACCGCTTGTATAAAAGCTTAAATTTTTTATACTGATCTCCAAGTCAAATATTCCAAGTATTTTTATTAAGATTTTACTCTCTAATAGGTCGCTTTTAACCTGAAGGATACCTCTAAAAAGTCGATTTCAGAAAATAACGAGTTAGAAATGAAAAAGAGTTTTTTAGAGGAGTTCTGAAATACTCGAGAGAGGGTTAGCCCCCTCTTCTTGAAAAATGTCAGATAGGGTCGAGGGTCGGCACATCGTAGAAATTAATCTTATGAAGAGATGCTTTTTCGTTTTGAAGGTGGATAGGAGTTTTTATGAAAAAATATTTAAAAAGAGTTGCTTTTCTTCTTTTGGCATCAACCATTTTATTCGGTTGTCAAGGAAAGAAAGAGGCAGGAGAGATGGCGGACGATATGTCCGGTGATATGGCGGGAGAGGGAGAGATTACGATTCGACTCTTGACCGACGCCACAGGGATCGATGATAAGTCGTTCAACGCAGCGACTTGGCGAGGAATCGTTCAGTTTTACGGAGATACCGTTGAGAATACCACCAAACGGGGAGTCTACTACGACGTTGTCACCGCCGATACCCAAGACATGTATATCCCCAATTTCAGACAGGTCTCCGATGAGGGGTACGACCTGATCGTTGCGACTGGATTTACTTTTGCGGACTCACTCAAACAGGTGGCTGTTGAGTACCCTGATCAAAAATACTCCATTATTGATGTCGATTGGATCAACGAACCAAACGTAATGGAGTTTATCTTCTCCGAAGAGCAGGGGAGTTATTTGGTCGGAATGGTCGCCGCTCTCCAGAGCCAAGCCGACGGTATCGAAGATCCTAAATTTGGTTTTATCGGAGGAATTCCTGGTCCGGTCATCACAAGATTTGAGATGGGATATATTCAAGGAATTCACAGTGTGATTCCCGACGCTCCTATTCTCGAATATTACGCCAACGACTGGGGAAAACCAGAATTGGGAAAAGCTCAGGCAAAAAACTGGTTTGATAGTGGGGTCTCCACCATCTTCTCGGCGGCTGGTGCCACCGGTAACGGCGTCATTGCTCAAGCCAAAGAGTCTCGAGCTCAAGGAAAAAACGTCTGGGCAATCGGTGTTGACTCCGATCAGTTTGAAGACGGTATTTATGACGGTACCAATTCAGCGGTTTTGACCTCTATGCTTAAGTTGGTTGAGACAGCCTCTAAATACGTTTTAGAAGCTGTTAACGATGGAACGTTTGAGAGTAAAGTGGTTCGTCTCTCCTTGGCAGATGGAGGGGTAGGCTACTCGAAAAAGAATCCAGTCCTCTCTCCAGAAACTCTGTCAATCGTCGATCAAAAAGCGACTGAGATAGCCAATGGCGACGTTACTCTCTACTCGACCTACAGCGAGGCTCTGGCAAATGGTGCCGCTCCTGAGGGGCTGAGTGCGCGCGACTAGAGTTCATTCAGGGGAGAGCGTTCGATCTCTTTCCTGAAACTCTTCCCTCTTTCTTCTTCAAAAAAATGAGTTGTGCGTCAAGACGACGGTCAACTCTTGAAGGAGGGGAGGCGATCCTTTAGGGAGGAGTTATCATCTTATCCCCCCAAAATTTAAGAGAGTAAAGGGTCGTGCTGAACCCCTCTTTTGCATCTCGCTAGAATTTTTTCGTCAAACCCAATCGATTCTTCC
>CAZATZ010000347.1:0-1707 GCA_964488175.1 uncultured Spirochaetales bacterium | reverse complement strand
AATCGAGCGAGAATTTATTCGAGTTACGCGACGGGAACGATAGATATGAGCTTGGTAATCGATGGGATCCTCCTCTCGGGGGGATTTCTCTTCAAGCACGGAAGTAGTTCGATCTACGCCAGTTATACCAATGTTAATCTGCTAACCTCAAAAGAGGTTCTCTTGACCGATCTCTCTGGAGCCTTTGCTCCTTTTTTTAGCGATTTTCATGACTCCTACGGATTTGGTAACTCTCTTGGCGTGGGTGGAAAGGGATCTATACTCCCTAATAAAGTGATGAAGGCGGAAGATCTCACCCCTCTCAACGTACCGAGTACGTGGAATTCAGCGAAGATGAACACGTTAAATATATGGGATTTTGGATCAAAGACAGAGATTCCCGCCTTGGTATATACCGATTTTGATGGATCTAGGTTTTCAGACTACTGTCTCTTCTTACCCGAGGGGAGTTGTGGAAAACTACTACCTGGACAGCGCAGTAGTGACGCTAGGTAGCTTTTAACTCTCTCTTTCTCTTCTTAGAGATACGCTCTAATTGCCCTCAATTTGTGCCTTGTACCGCTCTAAAACCTTATCTTGTAGGTAGAATCGGAACTCCGAATTGACAGGATGAGCGATGTCTTTAAACTCTCCTGAGGCAATTTTTCGGCTTGGCATAGCGATAAAAAGACCCTTTTCACCGTGAATTATCTTCATGTTGTGAATCACGAAAACTTCATCAAAGGTAACGGCGACGTACGCCTTTAATTTTTCATCATTGTTTGTCTGTATCCTGATGTCAGTAATCTCCATTTTTTCCTCTCTCTTTCTTGTTCTTCCACCCTTAATCCTCTTTCGTCTCTCTCCTTTTCTACGTAAAAGAGTAAACTCTCCTTTCGGGGGATCTCTATAATTTTTGGTACTTCTATTAAGGTATTGTAAATCCTAAAATGAAAATTTACAAGTTTTTTATTTATTTCTTTGCATAATAATAGCATTAATTTCTTTTCTGAAGAGGTGAAAATCTTGGTTTAACCTCTTAGCTGGGCAAAAAATCTCTTCGCTATTTTCTCACATCGATTTCTGAGAGGTGACTCTTTGAATCTATTGATAAGATTCTAAATAATTCCTTCTCTCTTTTTTTAGAATCTTTGTTATTGCTTTTAATTCTTTTCTCCTTAAAATAAAAAAATAATATATCCATTTAATATTACTATTTTAATCTATTGATATTCGAGGAGATTTTCATGAGCAAATTAGAGGCAAAAGCGCTATTTACAGAAGGACTCGCTTTCGATGTTGAACTGGGTGGACATACCATTCGTGTCGATGCACCAGAGGAGTTTGGTGGTAAGAATAGCGGGGCAAAACCGACGTATTTTATCTTAGCTAGCATCATGACCTGTACGGGTATGGATATTGTTACGATGCTGCGCAAAGACAAGGTTGAGTTTGACTCTTTTTCACTCAGTTGCGAGACCGAGATCGATGAGAAAGTACCCCGTACGTTCTCTCGAGGAACTGTCTACTACCACCTTAACGGTGATTTCTCCGAAGAGGGGCTTAATCAGATTCGCAGAGCGGTGAAGATCTCCAAAGAGAAACACTGTCTTGTCTCTATTACCCTTGAAAAGAGTTTTCCGATTGGGTTTAAGATTCTCGTTAATGATAAAGAGATTTAAGGGTATCTCTAAAAAACTCTTTTTTATTTTAGCCTGTTCTTTTCTG
>CAZATZ010000346.1:0-1712 GCA_964488175.1 uncultured Spirochaetales bacterium | reverse complement strand
TGAAAACGATTATAAAGAACAACTGCTCGCACTCATAGAAAAAGAATCAGAATCTTCAGTGGCTGAGCAACCCTTTACTTATAATACATGGCAAACATAGAGAGAGATGAGAGAAAGAGCTTGTAGCGAAAGATGTTCACAAGTTCTCTTTTTGATACTTTTTAAAGGTTCATATCTAATTTATTTTGACATTAATTTTTAAGCTCAAGAATATTCTCACTTGGATAAAACATTGGATATTATAATAGTTTTTTACGCTAATATAATATCCAACACAGATTTCTTATTCAGAGTCTATATTTGCATCGCATTTTTATAGATAGAGATAATATCTTCTTTAGAGGCTTTTTTCGGATTTCCGCCTGTACAGACATCCGCCAAAGCCTGTGTGGCGAGTTTGTCTAAATCTTCTTCCTTCACGCCAATCTCTTTCAAGCTTTTAGGAATTCCGATTCTATCAGAGAGTGACTTTATCGCCTCTATTGCTTTCATACTTTTCTCTTTCTTCGAGAGTCCAGAAGTATCGACACCAAGAGCTTCAGCGATATCCCCAAATTTTTCCTCACATTTATCCAAGTTAAACTCTTCGACATACGGCAATAACATCGCATTTGCGATTCCATGAGGTAGGTTATATTCAGATCCTAATTGGTGCGCCATCGAGTGAACTATCCCCAAGCCAGCATTCGAAAACGACAGACCAGCAATATACGAAGCCCAAGCCATCTTTGATCGGGCGGTTATATTTTTACCGTCTTTAACAGCATCTTCTAGAGACTCCCCAATGAGCTTTATAGATTCTAAGGAGAGAGTATCAGAGAGTCGAAAGGCTCCCGCCGTAACGTAGGACTCTATCGCATGAGTGAGGGCATCCATTCCTGTAGCGGCGGTCAGTTCTGCCGGCTTTGCGACCATCAATTCAGGATCATTGACAGAGACAGTGGCGAGACAGTTAGGGTCTATGATGACCATTTTTATGTGTCGTTCTTCATCGGTTATCACGTAGTTTATCGTGATGTCTGCGGCTGTTCCCGCCGTTGTGTTTATCGAAACGATAGGAATAGATTTATTCTTTGATTTTCCTATGCCTTCGTAATCACTGACTTTTCCACCATTCGTTTTTAATATACCAATCGCCTTTGCACAATCCTGTGCCGAACCGCCCCCCAACGAAACAATCAGATCACAACCTTCATTATTTAGTTTTTCTAAGCCATCATAGCAGTTTTTCATCGTTGGATTTTGCTCAACATCGTCATAAACGACGTAATCAAATTTATTTTTATCTAAAATATCCGTCAGTCTCTTAACGATTCCAATTTTATTTAAAACTTTATCGGTGACAACAAGGATTTTTTTAGGCGCTAACGCTTTGATATCACTTCCAATTTCTTTTAAACAGCCCGGTCCGATTAGGTTAACTGCTGGCCAATAAATTCTTCTCACTGCGTCCATTGTATACTCTCCTTAATAAAATATTACTTTTGTAGTTACTGCTACCCTCTTGTGAACTCATTTCACGTCGATACAGTACCTATTTTCTTATATTATATACGGATAAAAATAAATAAATCAAGATTTCCCTTTGATAATTAACTTTTTATTTACAAAATAACTACGTAAACTTCATCGCTCTCTCCTTGGGTTACCTCTCAGGATTGTATTCAACCTCTTAAGATTGACGGAAAAGCTCGAATACGTCTACGTCTTTA
>CAZATZ010000345.1:0-1712 GCA_964488175.1 uncultured Spirochaetales bacterium | reverse complement strand
TTGAGAGCCAGATTTTCAGCGTGCGAAAGGGTATTAAAAGAGGGGAGTCCGTAAAAAGTATCGATCGTATAGCTTTTTTGGCGGGCGAGAGGAACGGAGAGGTTTTTGAGGCGTAGATAGGGGAGGAGGTAGTCGTCATTCGCGACCTCTTTTGGCGGATCTAGGAGCGATTTTAGATGGAGAATAAGGTACTGAGAGTTCTTCTCTTCGTAGAGGATCTCCCACCGCTCTCTGTCAATATTTGAAAAGACGAACTCGCTCAGGGGAAGAACGATGACGAAGGCGAAAACTCCTCCTTGGCGAAGGTTGGGGGGGGGCGTCTGGAGACATTTTTCTAAGACGGGGTTTCCCGCCTTCGCAGGGAGGTTTGAGACGATAAGATCAAAGAGAAGACTCTCCTCTCTGGGAGGCGGAGGGGGGGAGGATTCGGTTTGATCGAGTTGAGCGGTTTGAGTGGCTGGATTTGAGGGGAGTTTATCTTGAGGAAGAAGTGGTTCTAGCAGGAGGGTGTGATAGAACTCGTCGATAGAGTCAAGTTTGTTTAACGCAGCGTTGTATCGGGTGTATTCGAGGGCTAAGAGGGAGCGATCTTGGACGACAAATCGAGCCTCTGGGTAGAGGGATTTTCCCAAAGTTACGGCGAGGCTTCCCACTCCACACCCTAGATCGAGGATTCGATCGGCTGGGTAGAGGGACTTTTTGAGAGTTCGCAGAAGAGCTCTTGAGCCACGGTCGATCTCATGGCTACTAAAGAGACCGTGAGAGAGGGCAAAACGGAGAGATTTTCGGGAAAACTCAAAGAGAACCTCTTTGTGACTGGTTCGCTCAATGAGATCGATTAAGTCGCTGGGGATTCTTTTTTTGTTATCCGTTGATGCGCTCTTGGTACTCTTTCGTTTCGACATTGATACGAACTTTCTCTCCCTCTTTGATAAAGATGGGAACGCGGACTTCCAATCCCGTCTCTAGGGTGACGACTTTCGTCGCCCCTGTCACGGTATCTCCCTTGACCCCTTCGGCTGCCTGTGTTACGACGAGATCGATCTTGGGGGGGAGTTTGATATCCAAGCTCTCCTCTCCCCAGCGAATGACCTTGTAACTCTCACCCTCCATCAAAAAATACTGCCTATCTTCCAAACCTTTGATGGGGACGGCGTACTGATCAAAGGTCTCTTCAACCATAAAATGATAGCTCTCTCCATCGCTATAAAGGTACTGTGAGGAGACGTCTTCGACATCGATCTCTTGAACCGTCTCTTGCGTCTTTCTCGTTTCACGAAGAACTTGACCAGTTCGTATATTTTTTAGTTTTAAACGAGCAAAGGCTGCCCCTTTTCCCGGATTGACAAACTCTCTCTCCGCGACAATGACAACCGCCCCTTTCTCAAGGAGAAACATGCCTTTTTCTATCGCACCCGCTTTAATTTCAGCCATAAGACTCTCATTCCTATCGTATATTATTTTTTGGACTTCTTAGTAATCATAGGAAAAGAGTTTTTTTTTGCAACGATTCTTGATAGCGTGTCTCTAAAAATTTGGTTTCAGAGAATCATGAAGAGATTTTTGCCAAGTCGAGGAGTCAAAAACGGAGTTTAGCTGAGCTAGAAATTAGAGATGAAAAAGAGTTTTAAAGCTGGTCTGGTATCTTATTGGTACACTTTGGCGAGTCGGACGATCTCTTTTGCGGTGACTTCCATCGGATCAACAAAAAG
>CAZATZ010000344.1:0-1724 GCA_964488175.1 uncultured Spirochaetales bacterium | reverse complement strand
AAAATAAGACAAAGCGAGAGAAAACGGGAGAAAAGGCTGGAAACTATCTTTTTTTAAAATTATCTCCATTAGAGGTGTCGTTAAGAAGAGGTCATTTTCGAGGGGTTCTCTGAGTATCGAGGGGATATTTGCGATGAAAAAACAAATTACGATGAGTCTATTTTTGTCCCTCTTGATAGGATCGGTCTTAACAGGATCACTCTTCGCGCAGGTGGTTGTCGAGACAACCGATGTTGCGGAGTTGACACCGGGACAGAAGGCGGCGGGAGGCACCGACGGGGGAACGAGTGCAGAGGTCTATCAGCCAATGGATTTTGTCGATGGAACATCAAAGATAGGATCTGTTGCCATCGATACCGCTATCGACTTTACGCTACTGACAACCTTTGGCAGAGACGATGCGGGAGAACCGGGATTTGCGAATTATGTCGATAACTCTTCGATCGGAATCTCGGGGTATGCGACGGCGTGGACAAAGTTAGCGTTGGGGCTTACCTTTACGGATACTCAAGATCTGCAGAAACAGTTTGTGAAGTTTGACTACTTCAACCTCGATTCTTTTGTTTTGCGCCAGTTTGGTATCATCAACAAGGCGACAGATGCGACGAACCCCTTCTCTCTTTTACTACGGACTGGGTATCGTGATTTTGAAATACAGGGATACGCAGGAGGGGTTTCAGATGTGGGAGAGACGGATATTAATAACGCCGAGCTTCCCCGAAGTCTTCATTTGAGTCTTCGTCCAGCCTACTCTCTCGGATCTGGTGGATTTGTCGCTCTCGACCTCGCGTTTCACCCAAACCTCTTAGGAACGAAGAAGGGGGGAGACGGTGTCGCCACGATTTACGATACCGACGCAGACTCTGGAAAACTGATAGACGAAGAGACGGGCAAGTACGTGACGACATCAGGAGGCTACGGAACGTCGACAGCCGTTGTGGTGGCACCCCTTATCCTCACCAATCTTTACGGCGAGATGTTATCGAAGAGGATCAAATGGGAGGTCTACTTTTCAACGGCGAATAGTGATACGGATAAAAAGGCTAGGATCGGTGGTGGCATGATCTTGGGGGGGGGATTTGTTTATCGTAACCTCATCCCCGGCCTCTCGGCGGTGGTCGGATTTGACACCATCTTCCCCCGAAAAAATACCTCTTTTGTCGATCCTAGTAGTGGTAAAGTTTTAGACGTGAGTTCAAACGGACGCACAAAACTCGGTCTGGGTATCGGATACGGAGAGACCCTTACCTCCGCAGGTCGTGGATTCGGAGGCACGGGGGTTCGCTGGGACGTCGGGTTAAGCTCCGCCATGAAGTTTGGCATCAAGGGAGATGGGGGTGACCAAGCGGTCTACACGAATCCAGCAAACGCCTACGCCAATGAGGGGATGGACGTTGCGTATGTTCCTACGACCTTGGTCTTGGCTGGGCGATTTATGTACGGAATGGTGGGAGTTGCTCTCGGATTCAAAATTAACGACGTGGTAGGAGTTTTTACCGATAAAAGTAAAGATGGGAGAGACTTCAACTCCGATAGTGGGTACGAACTCTCTCTCGTCTTGGACTCTTCTGCGTTGACCCTCTACTTCGGCTGGGTCTCTCAAGGCGGTGATATTAACTCCAACGTAGAACCCGCCTCAGCGATACAGGCGACCAGTTATTCGGATAACGCCGCACTCCCTGGAAATGGAGCGGTCTTCTTTCGTGTGATTTCAAGCATGTGAT
>CAZATZ010000343.1:0-1750 GCA_964488175.1 uncultured Spirochaetales bacterium | reverse complement strand
AATTACAGACACCGTCATAGGTAGAGAATCAAGAGAAAAATATTCACAACTGGTGACTTTGACCGAAGTCAGAGAGAATGAATACAACCTAAATATTCCCCGATATGTCGACTCGTCAAAGAGTGAAGAGAGCTGGGATATTTATGCGTCGATGTTTGGTGGTATTCCTGAAAAAGAGATAGACGAACTCGATCAATACTGGCGAGCCTTCCCACAACTCCGCCAAGCCTTATTTACAGAGACAAAAAAATCGGACTCCTACTTTGAAGTCAAAGTTGACGATCTCAAAAACGCTATCGAACAACACCCCGACGTTCAAAATTTCATCACCAATTTTACCGAGGCGTTTGCCGATTTTGACGCTCTTTTAGAGAAAAACTTAGTCTCAAACACGATGTCGGTCAAACTCTCACAACAAAAAAATCAACTCTGCCAAGAGATATTTGACCGCCTCAAAAAAATTCCCCTCATCGACAAATATGAAGCGTATCAACTTCTCGATGACAGCTGGACGGTGATAACGGAGGATATTGAAATTGTGCAAACCGAGGGCGTTGAAGTTGTAAAACAGGTTGATCCCAACATGGTGATAAAAAAGAAAAACGGCAAAGAGGAAGAGGTTCAAGAGGGCTGGGTGGGTCACGTGATTCCCTTTGACCTTGTAAAACAGAGTTTATTAAGCACCGAATATCAGCAACTAAAAGAGAACGAAAACCGTTTAGCCGCCATCGCTTCCCTCTATGAAGAGACGATAGACTCGCTCTCTGAAGAGGAGAAAGATAGCCCGATTCTCAAGGTCGGTAACGACGCTTTTGTCATGAAAGAGGTAGCAAAAACTCTTGGCGAAATATACGCCGATGTCGAATCAACCGAAATAAACGCTTTGAAAGGGTATCTTGAACTGCTCGATAAAAAGACCAAGAAGGACGAAAAAGTAACTTATATCAGCGAGAACACGGAGGTCTCTTGGGACGAGATGGAGGCGAAGAAAGACAGCACTTACTCTAAAACCGTAGTAAACCAGTATCTCGTAAAACTACAATCTACCTCTTCGTTTGAAGATGATTCGCTTGCCAGTAAATTGGTGAAGGTTCACAGTTGGGGAGAAGAGGAGAAAAAGCTGAAAACTCTGATCAAATTGGAGACCGCACGCTTGCACACCAAAACTAAAGAGACGATAGAAAATCTAAACGATAAGGGGGTAAAGGAACTCCTCACACTAAAGTGGATACATCCTCTGATGACCTCTTTGCATGAGCTACCCGCCTTACTTATCGCTGAGCTAGCGAGCAGAGTAGAGCGTATCGCAGGGAAATATAGCGAGACCTTTGCGGAGCTGGAGAGCGAAATACGACAGACCGAAAGTGTCTTGTCCTCTCTGGTCGACGAGCTTGAGGGTGACGACTACGACATGAAGGGCTTGAGCGAATTTAAATCGATGTTAAAGGGCGAATAAGATGGCTGAAAATAAAAATACACTCCCCGTTCTTCGCTTTAAAGGATTTGACGGAAATTGGGAAGAAAAGACCTTAGGGGAGTTGGGTAAGTTCTCAAAAGGTCATGGATATGCAAAAAAAGATTTAATGGAAGCAGGAACTCCGATTATTTTATATGGGAGATTATATACAAAATATCAGACGGTAATATCTGTTGTAGATACTTTTGTGTGTGCCAATAGGAAGTCAGTATTAAGTTCTGGAAATGAAGTGATAATTCCGTCTTCAGGTGAGACTGCAGAAGATATTGCAAG
>CAZATZ010000342.1:0-1753 GCA_964488175.1 uncultured Spirochaetales bacterium | reverse complement strand
GACTTTTTAGAGATCTCCACAGTTAAAAAGCAAAAAGAATTATTACGAAAATGGATTAGGCTAACTTAGCTCTTAGGTGTCAGCCCCATCCCATAAATTATAAATCGAGGCTCTACCCCTCTTCATCTTCGCGCAACGTGAGGCGAAACCAAGCCCCCGTCTCGCTTTTCAAGGCGTAGATATCGCCCTTGATCGCATGCATCCCCTCTTGAGAGATCGCCAATCCAATTCCTCTGCCTCCCAACTTTCGGTTGCGAGACTCCTCTAATCGATAAAACCACTCAAAAATATCACCGAGTTCTCCCTCTGGAATCCCTTTTCCTCTGTCTCTCACGTCGATATACCACTCTTTTAAGTGGTGAGTTAGTTGTATCGAAATCAAACCTTGAGAGCTATCACTATATTTAAGACTATTCTCCAAGAGATTGTACATAACCCGTGTTAAGACCTGTGCATTGCCGTAGGCGATCGGCTGGGAGAACTCCTCCCTCACTCTCTGCGACTCCCACTCTATCTTAAAACTCTTCTCTCTCGCACGCGGTTCAAATCTTAGGGTGATATCGTCCAAGGTCTCGACTAGATCGAAGAGGGTATTCTCAACCCCTTTGACAAAGTCGTTCCTCTGTTCAATCTGTCCAATCAAACTCTCGATAAAGAGGATCTCGCTCTCCATCGATTGAAACTGTTCGGGTGTCGGTTCTACTACCTTAAATTTCATCAACTCAAGCTCGCCTCGAATCAGAGTCAAGGGAGTTCGCAGATCGTGAGAGAGGACATCGAGAAAATTATCACGCCACTCGTTTCGTCTTCGAATCTTCTCTAGCATGTTGTTAAAAGAGGTGTAGAGAATCTTCAGTTCTGAGGTTTTAATAGAGATAGGGGGGAGTAAACCGGCGTAATTTCCGTGAGCTACCTTCATCGCTCCCGCTGTCAATTTCTCTATCGGTACCATAAAATCACGAATAACAATCAAACTCATTAAGGCACCAAAGATAAAGAAGAAAAAAGTAGTCAAGGAGACCGCAGTGGCGATACGAAAGAGAATCCTTTGAAAAGGGCGGAGATTTTCCTCACTCTCTATCGTCGATATCTGACTAAATCCAACGAGTTGACCCTCTAACTTGATGGGCTCCCAATTCTCCGCCTCGGTTTTTAAGGAGGTGGAAATCTCTAGATCTTTTTCTATAAATTCAGTGTGAGAATCAAAGAGCGTACGCCCCCCCGCATCGAGGATTTGCAGTCGTACAAATCGGTCTGGAAAGTGAGGAAAATCCTTTCTCCTTCTGATTTTATCAACTCCTACGCTCTCCCTCAGAACCCGTTTAGAAAACCAACCCGCAACATCTATCCGCTCGAGGCCTCGATTTTTTGAGGGGGTTTCTTCCCAAATCAACTGATTGATAGTGGTGAGGTATTCCGCTGAATATTTACTGTATTGAGAACTCTCTTTATCTACAAAATAGAAGAGTTCGGAGTAGTAGACGGAAGAGAGGACGATTAAGATTAAAAAGAGAAAGAATGAGAGAACGAGACTGTACCGCAGGATAATCCGATGGTGCATCTTCATTTTTTAGGTAACCCAAATCGATATCCAATCCCCCAGACCGTCTGTAAAAATTGAGGCTTTGCTCGATCTATTTCGATAATCTCGCGTAAGTTTTTTATATGGGCGTCAATGGTACGAATTTCATTCTCTAGACACCCGTCAAAAAAGAGTTTTGAGTGAATATCCTCACGACTCCAAACCTTATCT
>CAZATZ010000341.1:0-1755 GCA_964488175.1 uncultured Spirochaetales bacterium | reverse complement strand
GATTGAACTATCGACCAGCGTGCCTCAGAACCGATTCCATCTTCAAAGGAGAGGCGACGAAGTCCTCTTCCACTGCTACCCTCTTGAGTGATAAAGAGAAGAGAGCGGTTATCAAGAGCGACGATAAAGGAGAAGAGGTCGACCCCCTCGGGGGCGGGATAGCGTCGTATTTCCTCTCCCTTACGGTTGAGTAAAAGAGCCGAACTCTCCCTCTTTTTGTTAAACTCAACCGCGAAGATAGACTCTCCTTGTTGATCAAACTGCGGATAGTAGAGCCGTCTCTTTTTTGTGATAAAACGGGTTCGACCGTTTTTCGTATCGAAGAGAAAGAGATTGTGGTAGTTGCGAGCTGCGTAGAAAAAATCGGATGACGTCTCACTCCCGACACCGGTATGATCCCCGTCGTGATCGGAGATCGTACCGGGGATGAGACCAACAGCGACGCTCTTCTCGGTAGATTTGTTTCGCCGATAGAGTTTAGCGGGGGTAGAGAGAGACGATTTACGGTAGAGAAGATCCTCGCCCTCTACGGCGATCGGTTCGTACTGCGTCCAGACTTTTTTGGGATTTAGAAGAACTGGAACCGCTGGAGTTTGATCCGCTCGCTCCTCACCCATCCCCTGTAGTTCTGGGTATTTCTCTAAAAAGTCGAAGAGTTTCAGACGCATCTCTTCGTAGACCTCTCGCATCGAGACGCCTAGAACTTTGCGGACTCCGTGGTAGAGTCCAAGGGTGGGAAGAGGCATTCGTTGTGCGATGCGTAGGATCTCTTCGACCTTCTCGTTTCCGTACTCTTCTCGCAAATAGGTGACTAAGAAAAAACCGTAGACGTAGTGGTTGGGGATGTACGTCTTGTAGGAGCCGTTCACGAGATCGTGAAATCCAAATCGACTCTCTTTGGTCGATTCCATCAACGCAAAGAACTCGTTCTGAAAACTCCCCGAACGCCCCCTGCCAGAGGAGGAGTAGATCGTCTCAGCGTAAACGGAGTCACCCTCACTAAACCAAGAGGGAAAGGTAAACGCAAAGGCAGTCCCCCAGCCGAGATCTCCCGCAAGAATTTTTAGGGTAAGGGGGAGACCTCCGTCGAGGCTGTCCATCTGTTGCATGTGGCGCCCCTCGTGGATCGCAAGGGTGTCGTACCACTCGTTTGTGCTGTCTAAAGAGTCCGAGGGGCGGGGATACCACTGTGAATAGTACCCCGGTAGAAGGGTCACAAATCCATTCGCCGTTACGTTTTCACTCAGCAGAACAACGGGCCATTTTGAGTGCTCATACTCTCCTAGACCCTCTTCGAGTCTATCGACGCTCTCTTCCAGCCGTTTGGCTACCCGCTGTGCGTCCTTCTCAATCAGTGACGGAAAGATAATTCGGAAGTGTTCGCTCTCGATCTCCTGCCAATTCTGTTTTGGCGAAAAAGTGGGGGCGGCGGTGATAAATTTCTGCTGCCCTTGGAGGAGGGTCAAAGAGAGAAAAAAGAGGAGGATTCCGAGAAGTTTTTTAGGAGAGAGAGGGGGTACAAAAGAGGTTATCAAGTGAGGTCTAATGAGTAGAATAAGGATGGAACCTCCCAAAAAAAATCGAAGAAGGAGTGTGATAGAGGAGTATTGTATTGGAATCAAACGAAAGAAACAACATATCTTTCGAGACTCTCTTAAGCCCCCCTTAAAAGAGAGTCTAAGGAGGGTCTAAAGAAGATATTTTAGCTCTCTCTTCTCTTGTTGATACACCTCTGCATCTCATCAAAAGATTCGC
>CAZATZ010000340.1:0-1762 GCA_964488175.1 uncultured Spirochaetales bacterium | reverse complement strand
CTTGGAAATACCAGTAGTTAGCTCGTCAGAGTCTTGTAAAAGATCTTGCGTATTGGTCAAAGAGCTATCGATAGCTTGAGCGAAGTCGATCGTTCTCTCCACTTTGTTGGCTATTTGCTCCTCGTACTCTTTAATCTTTTGGAGGGAGTATTTCGAGTACCTGACGATCTCGTGAGTATTCGAGATAAAGTTGTTCACCTCGCTTACCAAATCTCCCACAATGTCACGAGAAAAGATGTCAATCTGCTGGGTGAGGTCTCCCTCGTTGTAGTTGATGTCCAGAAGTTGTTTATGGATCAGAGCCAATTTCGCAAGGACTGTCCACTTCGTTATCCCGAAGGTAAAGAGTCCTATCATCGTTCCCGCCACGAGACAGGCTATCTTAAAGATTAACCACGCAGAATCGGTCTTTGGTGACACGAAGAGAGCCGCAAAGAAGGGGAAAATAAATCCGATAAGGAGACCGAAAAGAATCGATATGATCAGATTCATCCGGACAAAACTATTTATTTTGAAAACCACATGGACTCCTAAGCACAAGCGTTGAAAAGAGAACTTTTTATTTTATCTCTCTTTACTTTCGCCCCTATTCTCGATAGACTAAATTTTTTTTCACGGAATGGTGTGATCTTTACCATCAAAGAGAATTGTTGTCGTTTTCTATTAATATAAAAAAATCATAATTATATCAAACGAATTTGCCAATAAAGAGAGAGATAGCCTTTTGATGCCCTCTTAAAACTCGTTTTCAGAAAATAACAAAGATATTTTTTGGCAAGACAAGGAACTGAAAGCGGAGTTTCGACAAGATTTATCACGAAGCTAAATGCGTATTTCAGAGACGATGATTTGACGAAAAAGATCCAGTTAGAAATGAAAAAGATGTTTTCAGAGGTACCCTTTAGAGAGGTAGGCTGTATGAGTTATTTAGACGCTGTGATTCTCGGACTCATTCAAGGAGTCACTGAGTTTTTACCTATCTCAAGCTCGGGGCATCTGCTTCTGGCTCAAAACTACCTCTCGAGCCAGACCCCTCCCCTCCTCTTCGCCGTTCTTCTCCACCTCGCATCACTCATCACCGTTCTCTTCGTCTTCCGCTCGGTCGTCTGGCTCTACCTATCAAACGGGTTTCGTTACCTCGGCGGTCGTCGTGATGACCCAGCGAAACTCTCCGCCAAGACCTTTCTTATCCTCGTCGCCGCCACCGCATTGACAGCGGTCATCGGTCTCTCTTTCCCCGAGGTCGAGAACCCAAAAACCGTCTCTCTTCTCTTTATCGTCTCGGGAGTTCTCTTCCTGCTCCCCCACCTCTTCAAGACAAAAGAAACGTTCTCACTCGCTCAGATCGATTGGAAGAGGGGTCTCTTAACGGGTATCGCTCAAGGGTTTGCCGTCTTGCCCGGTATCTCTCGTTCGGGGACGACGATCACCGCAGGGCTTCTCTTGGGAATGTCTCGCGAGAGCGTCGGAGAGTGGGCGTTTCTCCTCTTCATCCCCGCCGTCTTGGGAGCGACGATCCTCGAGATAAAGGACGCCTCTCTCCTTCTCGAACAGGTCTCACTAGGCCCCCTCTCCGTCGCCTTTCTCGTCACCCTCACTAGCGGATTTCTGAGTATAAAACTCCTCCTCTGGCTCGTCGGGAAAAACCGTCTCTCCCTCTTCAGCCTCTACCTCATCCCCCTAGGAATCCTCGGCTTTTTCCTCTTTTAGACGGTAGATAGATTCACCGTTTCCAAAGTGTTCAACCGTATTTAATACGACG
>CAZATZ010000339.1:0-1768 GCA_964488175.1 uncultured Spirochaetales bacterium | reverse complement strand
AGTGTCTCTTTTAGAGATTGTTTTGTTAGTTGAAGAGGTGGTATGAAAACTCCAATTGAAACGTCAGTCACGGCCAACCGAACCTGGTATCTACTCGATGCGCAGGGAGTCTCTCTCGGGAGAGTCGCTCGGCAGGTCGCTTTTCTTCTAAGAGGTAAGCACAAACCCTCTTTTACAAGAAATCAGGAAATGGGCGACTTTGTCGTCGTTATAAATTCGAAAGAGGCTAAGATGTCGGGAAAGAAGAGAACCGACAAGCTCTACTATCGACACTCTGGGTTTCCCGGTGGTCTAAAGGTGGAGACCTATGCGCAACTGGTAGAGGCTAAGCCGACAGAGCCTATGCGTAAGGCCGTCAAAGGAATGCTTCCCAAGGGGCCTCTTGGGAATAAGTTGTTGAGCAATGTAAAAATTTACGCAGGTTCAGAGCATCCCCATCAATCACAAAATCCGAAAGTGTTTGAACTGTAACTGTTAGTAGGATCTGGTTAGATCTCTTTTGCTTGTTGGGAAAATGTTTGCTTGATTAGTTAATTATCGAGAGAGGAATTGTATGTCTAAAGATCATCTTGCCTATGGAACTGGTCGTAGAAAAACGTCGGTTGCCCGTGTTTATTTGCGTAAAGGAAAGGGCGATATTACCGTCAATGAGAAGCCGGTTAATACCTATTTTGCAGAGGCACAGATCACCGCTTTAAAATCTCCTCTGCAAGCAACCTCGACGCAGGGAGAGTTTGATATTTTTATTCGAGTCTCAGGAGGAGGCGTTAGTGGTCAAGCGGGAGCGTGTCTTCACGGAATCGCTAGAGCACTTCTTGATGTGGAGGGGTCACACCGAGCTACGTTAAAGGCTGCTGGGTATTTAACTCGTGATTCTCGCATGGTTGAGCGAAAAAAATACGGACAAAAAGGGGCGAGAAAGCAGTTCCAGTTCTCAAAACGATAAGAGATTTTTTCTATTTCTGGCAAGGTTTTATTACGGTAATTTTGCCCAAAGATATCTCTTTTTCCTAAGATTGATCTTCTTGAGAGTCTTCTTCTACTTAGGATACCCCAGTTTTGATGATCCGATTTTTGGTGACCTTTATTTCCCCCCTCCCTTGAGAGACTTAAGGGTCGCAGGTAGACCGATTTGAACTGGGGAAGATTGTTTAAATTGAATCGCAAAGGACTCAGCACTTGAGTTGAACGATAATAAAGTGCCATTTAGGTAAGAATTCCTTGGGTAAAAAGTTCCTTGGGTAAGAAGTTTCCTGAAGATTTTCTGAGTATTTTTTTGTTAAAATCGAAAGAGAATTTAAGAGGTTTCTGTCGGAATACAGAGAAAAGCTCACCTGAAAATTTCTCTTACCGAGTCTTGTTGGCACGGGGGTTGTGTTAGTTGCTCTTTTTGTGGATGAGTCTATTTCGACACTGATTCTCTGCGTGACTTAAAGAGGAGAGGGCGATGTCTACGACTGTAGAAAAACCAGATTTTGTAGCGATGGAAGAGGGCGAAAGAATCGCCCATATCACCTCCCTTGTTCCCCTTAGTGATTATGATATCTCTTTGCTGAACTCTCTTTGTAGCGTCTGGAAGCCGTTTATTCGATTTTATACCTTCTTAAAGTCGCTTGAATCTGGTCTTCGCATGGAAGACTCTCTTGTCGCTCTCATTAACAAGCTGTCGGACGTTGGTCTAGGAGTTATTGTTTACGAGACGAATGAAAACAAAAAAATTGTTCCTGGTTCTGTTTTACTAACATCTCCTTTTTCAAAACTCTTTTTC
>CAZATZ010000338.1:0-1780 GCA_964488175.1 uncultured Spirochaetales bacterium | reverse complement strand
CACCTGTTCACCCTGCACGATAGAATTGGTCGAGACAAAGGCACAACGCATCCGAGTATTTTGAATAAACTCCGAAGCCTTTTTATACCACGCCGTCACGTAGTCGAGAATTCCAGCTTGAGTTACATCATACCAAATAATTTTCATTTCCTGCTTTTGCTCTTTGCTTTGATACGTTTGTCCAAGAAAAGGAGGATTGCCCAAAAGATAGAGATTTTCTTGCGGTTTGATGACCTCTTTCCAATCTAAGACCAGAGCGTTAGCGTGGTGAATATGCGCCTCTTTTTTCAGAGGAATCCGAGCGTAAAAACGACCAAAAGCCTTCGACAACTCAAGATTCATCAAGTGATCCATCAGCCATAAAGCCGTCGAAGCGATTTGCGAGGGAAACTCCTCTAGTTCGATACCGTAAAAATGATCGACATCGATACGAGAGAGGGTTTCAACCTGAAAGAGACCCGAGCCGACATCTTTGTAGAGAAGTTTAATAACCTCCAACTCGAGCAAGCGAATCTCACGGTACGCCACCACCAAAAAATTTCCACAGCCACACGCAGGGTCAAAAAATTTAAGCTGACTCAATTTATTGTGAAACTCTTCGAGCCTCTCTTTCCTCTTCGCCCGACCTCTCTTTATCTTATCAAACTCACCGTACAACTCATCCAAAAAGAGGGGGCTAATCGTCTTTAAAATATTGACCTCAGAGGTGTAATGCTCCCCCAACTCACGTCGTTTTTCACTGCTCGAGACACTCTGAAAGAGAGAGCCAAAAATAGCGGGGCTAATCTGCGACCAATCAAAATAAGAGCAGTCGAGGAGAGCCGTTCGCATCGAGCTATTGAAGGCGGGAATACGAATATTCGCATCAAAAAGCCCACCATTCACGTAGGGAAATTTACCGAGATGTTCATCTAAATGAGAGCCTCTTTCCCCCTCGGCAGAGTCTAAAACCTGAAAGAGTTCGACGAGTTTAGAGCCTAAATCGCTCCCATCTTGAACCGTTCTCTCTTCGATAAACTGTTTAAAAATATCCTTCTCAAAAATCCCCGCATCATCGGCAAAGAGACAGAAAAGAATCCGCACCAAAAAGATCTCTAGATCTCCCTCTCGGTAGTGACTCTCCGCCAACGTATCGTACAAATCCCCCATCTTTTCTGATGCCTCAATATTGACTTTCTCGAGGTCTTTGTACTCCCTCTTCTCATACCCAGCAATAAAGGCGAAAAGTTGAGTATGTTCGTGAAAATTATCGAGAGAAAATGAGTACTCCTTCCCCTCCTCTAAATCCAATAACTCAAAGTTCTGAAAATCGGAGAGGAGAAGATATCGGGGGAGTTCACTCTCCTTTAAACCCTCAAAATAACTGAAACCCTGCTCTCTCGCCTTCGTCAAATCTCTGCCAGAAGACTTATGCTCGACCAAGAGAACACCCGGCCAAAAAACATCGATATACCCCTGCTTATTTCCTAGCTTTTTGACAGCCTCTTCAAAACTAGCCACACGACGGCGAGTGATCCCAAACACGTAGAAGAACTCGTTGTAAAAAGTATCTTTCTCCGCCCTCTCTCTCGACTCCCCCTGCCAATTTTTCTGAAAATCCAACGCTCTACTCTTTATCTCATTCCAAGTTAATGACATGATTTTCCCCTCTAAAAAAAACTCCGAATGAGTACACGAATGGCACGGTTTTTTGTATGCTTAAAATACGAGTAAATTGTAACAGATAAAAATAAGAATAGCAAGAAGAGAGGAGAAGCTAGGCGGAGCAAGATGTGCAAGA
>CAZATZ010000337.1:0-1822 GCA_964488175.1 uncultured Spirochaetales bacterium | reverse complement strand
GTTTGCAAAATAGTGAATTAAAAGAAAATTGGCAAGAGGCGAAAAAAGAACTTGCGAAGAGTCTCTCTCCTGGGTATCTCCCCTACTTTAGTGGTACTGTGCTGGGTACGATAGAGGGGGGTGATCTAAGACTTTTTGTCAGAAGCAAATTGGTTTTCGAAAAAGTAAGGCCCTTTATTTCTGAAATTCGTGGGGCGTTAACCGAGGTCTCCTCACTGAGTGATGAGGTGATCGCTACTCTACAGCTAGAGGTCTCCGAAGAGGCACTACTAGCGAGTGATGCTCTGGATAACACTTTAGATGACACTTTAAGTGAGACTTCAACGAGAGATTCAACGAAAGAAGGGGCGGATTTAACAACTCAGCCTAAAAAAGAAAACTCGAGTCAAAGCTCGGGAACCCCTGCACTAAGTAAGGATTCGACCAAGGCTATTGTCACTGAGCATCAGGATGTAGTCTCAGTGTATAGCTTTCAAAATTTCATCGCCTCAAAGGCGAATCGACCTGGTTTTCGATTGGCAAAGAAGTTCGTCGAAACGGAGGATATTCGCCACCTCTTTATTTACGGTAAGGTTGGGATGGGTAAGACTCACCTGATGCACGCCATTGTGAACGAGCTAGAGAAGAGATCCACCCCTGTGGAGTACGCTATTTTCTTAGCTTCGGGATTTACCGATCTCTATTTTCGATTTGTTAAGAGAAAGAAGCTTGACGATTTTAAAAATTATTTAAAGGGACTCGACTATCTCTTTCTCGACGATATCCATACTTTTAAAAACAAGAAATCTCAGGATTTACTCTTTGAAATCTTCAGCTCACAAGGAAAAAAGAAGCGGTTTCTCGTCTTTACCTGTGATGTCCCTCCCAATCAATTGGAGGGGTTTCAAGATCGTCTAACGACTCGCTTTAATGAGGGGGTCGTTCTCAATCTCCACTTTCCAGACTACTCGACACGACTCAAAATCCTCAAAAATAGAATCGCTCTCTTTGAAGAGAAGAACGGAAAGATTCCCTACGACATGGAGGTTGTTGAAAAGATGGCGGCGTATGAAGTCCCGAGTGTTCGAAACCTTGTCGGTATGGTGGAGAATCTCTGGTGGTACGCACAGACCGCCCTCGATGAAGGCCAGAAGATTGATTTGGAGCTGATGGAGACGGCGGACGTCAAAAGAAATATCCAAGCGAGAAAAGAGGTCTCCAGCGAGCTGATTTTAGAGTTTGTTGCGAAGGAATTTGAGGTAAAAGTCAGTGATATACAGGGAAGAGTACGGCAGCAGAAGATAGCTCTCGCTCGTCATGTCGCAACGCACTGTCTACGCGAAGTTCTCAAGTTGACCCTCTTTGAAGTGGCCGCTGCCACGGGGCGAAAGGATCACTCCACCGCCGAACACTCTCTTAAAAAGGTCGCTGAAATGATGGAGCAAGACGATAGTTTTGAGCAGAGGATCGAGCTCTTACTTCGAAATATTACGGAGCAGAATACCTGATGCGTGTCTCTTTGATTGTGATTGATAGTTTCGGTATAGGGGCTCTTCCCGATGCAAAAGAGTACGGAGATGAGGGAAGTAATACGGCGAAACACATCTGTGACGTCGACCCGAGCCCAAAATGGCCGTCGCTTCGTAAACTTGGGCTGGGGAACGCCGCCTCTCTTCTGGGTTTCACCTTGCAGGGGTGTGAAGCGGTAGACTCGCCTCTCGCCTCTTACGGGGTAATGCAGGAGGTCTCTTCTGGTAAAGATACCACGACAGGACACTGGGAATTGGCTGGCATCCATCTCAAAAAACCGTTTCATACCTTTCCTTCAGAGTACCCCTCCTTC
>CAZATZ010000336.1:0-1823 GCA_964488175.1 uncultured Spirochaetales bacterium | reverse complement strand
GGTATCTCTTGTCTTGTGGGCGGGGGGAGAGGACGATCCAGAGGGATTTTACCTTTTGGACATGTCAGAGCCTATTCGAATCCTCCATATCGCCCAGTCTCTCATCTCCTTCTACTCCGATCAGGATATCAAAATTATCTACACAGGAATTCGTGCGGGAGAGAAGTTGGAGGAGCATCTATACGGGGAAAATGAGTCCTTGGAGGAGTCCGCCCACGGCAAGGTCTGGCGACTTCGGCAACAGAGTAGCCTTCCCATCTTAAAACTAATTGAGAGGCTTAAACCGCTCTGTTTTAAGACAGAGGGGAAGGAGTCTCTCTACCGAAAAAGAAGAGAGCTTCGTCGTATTTTAAAAGAATATTTTCCCTCATTGGAGATGCCAGATGAACCAGAGTATTGAAAAAAGAGAGTCTCCCATTCCTTTTCACCGACCGTACTTTACGCAAGAGGAAGAGGAGGCGGTTTTACGCATTTTACGAAGCGGATGGTTGACGACGGGATCAGAGAGTGTTCTTTTTGAAGAGGAGTTAGCCCAATTTTACGGGATGAAACACGCCATCGCTCTCTCCTCTGCCACGGCGGCTCTCTTTTTGAGTCTCGAAGGGTTGGGAGTTGGTCCAGACGATTTTGTCATCGTTCCGACCTATACCTTTGCGGCGACGGCTAACGTCGTCGAACACCTCAAGGCGAACTGCCTCTTCGTCGATAGCAAAGAGGACTACAACCTCGATATCGAAGAGGTGAAAAAGATCGTAGAGAGTCACCCTAAAAGGGAGAGAATCAAGGCGATTATCGCCGTTCATTTTGCGGGAAGAAGTGCCGATATCGACTCTCTCCGTTCGCTGAATATCCCCATTGTTGAGGATGGAGCCCACTCTTTTCCCTTTCGGCGGAGGGACGAGGGATTTCGAGGAGAGAGCTTGGTTCTCTCCTTCTACGCCACAAAGACCCTTGCGACGGGCGAGGGTGGTGTACTTCTCACTGACAGTGACGATTTGGCGAAACGAGCTAAGATGATGCGTCTTCACGGAATCGATCGAGACGTTTGGCAGCGCTACCAGAAGAGCGATGAATCGAGCTGGGGATACGATATCCTCTTTCCCGGATACAAGATGAATTTTCCAGATATCTTAGCTGGGATTGGACGAATTCAACTGGCACGGGGCGAGGAGATGTTCCGAGCGAGAGAGAAAATTGCCGCGTATTACAACGAGCATCTGGGCGGATTGAGTGGGGTGCAAATCCCACCTCCCTTAAAAGCGGGAGAGTCTCACAGCCACCATCTCTACCCTCTGCGTCTCACCTCTAAGGACGCTCTCTTTAACCTTGAAGAGAGTCAAGAGCGAAGGAGAGCGGTGATGGAGAGGTTGACCCAGAAGAAGATCGGCTTCTCTGTGCACTTTATTCCCCTTCACACGATGACTTTTTATCGTCAAAAATACCAACTAAAGGAGAACGACTTTCCCGTCGCGTACCGACTCTTCCAAGAGTCGATTTCGTTGCCTATCTTCGTGGGAATGACCCAAGAGGAGCAGAGAGCGGTCGTCGAAGCGATCAAAGAGACCGTTTCGTGGGGGTAGAGTTTTTCGAGATATTTTGAGGGGTATTTTAAAGGGTGTCAGTGAGAATATTTAGCTGGAATTTAATCGCAGAAATTTAACTTGAATTGGTTTGTCGTGTTCGATCTTTTGCGAGAGGTACCCAAGACTCGATTCTCCCTTTGGGGAGGAAAGAGTCTTCGATTACCGGCGGTCGGACTCGAACCGACACAGGGTTGCCCCCAGTAGATTTTGAGTCTACCGTGTCTACCAATTTCACCACGC
>CAZATZ010000335.1:0-1826 GCA_964488175.1 uncultured Spirochaetales bacterium | reverse complement strand
AGAAGATGACTCTATGTTCGGGTTGTTGGAGTCTCTGCGAGCCGTCTACGTGGAGGTTCTCAGCTCTTTTTAACCCCCCCTAGTGTAGAGCCAAAAAAAAGGACTCTCCTTCGTTAAGAAGAAGAGTCCTTTTTTTTGGGGGGTAATTCTTTTGTTTTCGACTGTTTTTTTTGAATGTTTCTTTGACTGGTCTTTGATAAGAAGTTTCAAAGACCAGTCACGATCTTCTTGGCTACCTCTTAAGCTGGAGGAGCTGCCGCTGCATCCGCTGGAGGAGCGACAGGGGCGGCGGGAGGAGGTGCGACTGCCCCCGCTTCATCACTTCTGTCACGTTTCTCTTCGTCTAAGACCTCTAATATTTTACGGGCACCCAAGGCGTTTGTCTCTTCTATACCCCTTGCCACCTGTCTGTCGTAGAGAATTCCCCAAGTCCCCTCATCATTAATATCGACAAGAGATTCGATAGTCGCTGTATCAAAGACAACTCGAATATCTCGGATGTAGGCGATAAAATCTGTGATATCGGGAAAGAGAGCGTCTCGAATAAAGATGATTCGATCGAGTCTGAGTGTCTGATTATCGCTAATCTCGTAGGGGTAGAGAGGTGCTGACTCAAGTTCTCTCTGTCCGACCTGTTTCGTGTAGAGTGGGTTTCTCCACTCAACCTCTGTCCACCCTTTGAAGTCTAGAAATCCCATATCAATACGAAGCTCTTTGTCTTGAGCATTTTTAAAGACAATGATCATTCTAACGGGATAGTTTCGACCAAGAACGTTAACCTTAACGCTTCGAACGACACCGACGTTTGTCAAAAGTCCGTTGAGATTAAAAGTTGAACCGTCAAGTTGTACCCCAGCGACTTCATACGCAGGAATCACAAAGGGGGGTTTTACCTTGATGTTGGAGTGAAAATTCCCTCGTGGAAAATGCGCACGAATTCCTAAAACGTTCAACCCTGGGTACTTTCTAGAGTTCTCTTCGACGGGAGTTACTTTCGCATAAGAGAGGCGATCATTCTCGATAAAGTCACTTGAACCGACCAGCTCAACCAACCAGTTCTCACTGAAGAGCGAGGTATTCATCATCTCTAACTGCTCATCTGAGTACCCTTCCCCTAATCCACCGCTAAAATCGCGATAGGTGGCTCTGTTCTCTTTTTCGTTATCACTGTCTTTTACAGAGAGTCTATTAAAATCAAGAATAGGTCGATCTACGGCGACGAGTGTCATACTAAGTTGAGTACAAATTAGTAGAACAAAAGCGAATCTCAGCCTTTTCATTTTGTGTTCCTCCATGAATAAATCCGAACTTATCCTCTGCGTATAAACTCTCTCTTTTTAAAGGAGTTTTCTATCACAGAGAAAAGGATAAGAGTTGAATTTTTTGTAAGATTCCTCTAAAAATCCACGGATCGGGATTGGGAGGGATTTCTTATGATAATCCATTATATTTTCTCTCTCTGAGTTCTACGGTTCGCGAGGGTGGAGTTTTTAACTCTTTTTCTTTTTTGAAAAAAAAAACGATTTTATTCAATTTTCTCCAACTCTATTTTTCTCTCTGCTTGGGAATATTTTTTTGAGAAACTAGGGATGGAATTTAGGGATAAAATATAGAGATAAGAAACTAGGGATAGAAAAAATGCAAAGAGGGGAATTAGAGATGGTACGAGAAGAAGAGAGCCTCTAAAAACTCCTAAGAGAGGTAGTTTTAAAGGTCGTTTAAATCATGAGGGGGAGGGGTCTGGTTTTTTTGGGATTTCTACTTGATCGTCTCTCTCTTGTTCTTTTTTTTCTCGCTCTTTTTGCTCGGCGAGAGTGCTTAACGCT
>CAZATZ010000334.1:0-1842 GCA_964488175.1 uncultured Spirochaetales bacterium | reverse complement strand
CTTTAACCCATCAGTCTAAACCCTCTCTTCTTTTGGGAGAGGGTTTAGACTGATGGGTACCTAGAAAAGTCGATTTAAGAAAAGATCGATTAGAAATGGAAAAGGGTTTTTTAGAGGTCCTTACTTCAATTGAGAACGTTTGGTGCCCATCACCTCGATGAATTTCTTTTTTGCTCATGACAAATGTCATCGTGGTGAAACCTTCTTTTTTAGAGCGTACGAAAATGAGGACATTATCATTTTGGACGATCCAAGAAGAAATCGACTCTTGACAGTAAGAGAGAGAAGATTTAGAATTTCGCACAATTATAGTTTCAATTAACTCCATCGAACCTAATTGAAAATCTCTTAAAAAAGAGATTTGATTGGGAGGGGCTAAAATAGTGCCATTTTGTAGTACCACTTGGTTAGTACCACCTGTATTGCCACTTGCTTACGACTTGGTGATGGGTTAAAGAAGAGAGAAGAGGCTGTGAGAACAGCTCAAGCAAGGAGAGAAAAATGGCTGACGAGGATTACGGTCCACTAACAGGTTTAATTGGTAACTGGAAGGGTGACAAGGGGAATGATTTAGCGCCTGAACCCGATGGCAAAGAGGTAAATCCATTTTATGAGACGATTGAGATAGAGGGATTAGGGGTCGGAGGAGTGAGCAATGCAAAGTCTCAGACGATCTCAGCTCTCCATTATTACGAAAGAGTCTATCGAAAATCGAATGACGAGGAGTTTCATAATCAGAGCGGACACTGGATGTGGGATCCAGAAAGAAAGTTAATCATGCACTCATTGAGCATTCCCAGAGGAGTTGTTTTGATCGCTGGTGGATACTATAACGGTGAGACGGACAAAGATGGTAACGTCGTCTTTGAGTTAAGAGCGGCGTTAGGAGACAAAGATTTTCCGATTGCAGAGGGGCCTTTTATGCGAGATAAAGCCTCATCTACCGAGTTTACTTATAAAGCGACGATTGGCAAAAATACTTTTTCCTACACCGAAATTACGATGGTTGATATCTACGGAGAGAAGAACTTTCGCCACGTCGATAGAAATACACTCGTAAGAGAGTAAAAACAGCAGAAGAAATATTTTTTGTTGCTATGGTACGCCTCTTAAAAACTCTTTTTCATATTTTAAAATCGAGTTTTGAGAGAATATCTTAGGGAGTATACCATCCTGTGGTATACTTCTTTTTTATAGCTTGGAACTCGTAAAAATACTATTTGCAAAAGAGGTTGATAGAGAGGATACCCTCTTTTATCACTCCGCGGGAAAATGGCGGAAAGGTTCTTGTGGCTAAGATTAAACCCGATACAGGCGTCCTCCTCATTATCGCTTTTATTCTTTTGGGAAATGCTCTCTACTTCTTTCTCTTGCTGGATCAAGACGAGATCTCTCAGCGCATTAACAACGATGAAGTTATCAAGGTTATTTTTGTTCTCCACGATGATTCTACCCTTCTTCACTCAATGATCAATTTTTTTTACGTCCCCAATGGAAATATTACTCAGCTTGGAATTTCACGAGAATACGGCTCGATTATCCGCTCGATCGATCGAGTAGAGCAGTATCGATATTTTTATGAACAGGGAGAAAAAGAGCTATATTTCTCCCACTTGGAGCGACTTTTAGGAACTGAAATCCCCTATATTATCGAGGTTGATATAAAAGAATTCGCACAAAGTATCGATTTCTTGGGAGGAATTCGACTCAACAATCTGATCAATGTCGATAAGAAAATCGGTACAGAGTACTATCGAATTCCCGCTGGTGATGTCCTCTTCGATGGTTCCATCCGGGCGAAATCGCCAGCTTGTTGGAGTCGCTGCCCCATCCCAAACGACT
>CAZATZ010000333.1:0-1844 GCA_964488175.1 uncultured Spirochaetales bacterium | reverse complement strand
CAGAGTTGGCAGACGCCCAACCGAAGTAGAGAGTCACCGCAGAGGTATCAAAGACAAAAGAAAGCTCATAACCAGCATTATCCATAAAGCTGTCAGGGGTCTTTGGGTCGGCATTCTTCTCTTTATAGGCGGCCTCTACGATGTCATTAATATTAAATCCAAAGGCAACTCCTATCGTTCCGTACATAAACCGTCCAGCCAACTTTAGCGTCGCAGGAATATACGATTTTGACCTATCATACTCCCCTACCTTCTTCTTGTCAGCCTCTTCAGGAGCTAGATAGACAGCTCTGTTTCCAGCGTCTTTGTAATCTTTTCCCTGTAGACCAAAACTCATAGCAGAACTTAAACCGACATTCCAACGAACTCCCGTTCCACCGATTCCACTACCGAGTCCGGGAAGAGACTGTCCGTATCCAACACCCAATCCAAGTTTGGCACGCCCGTTTTCATCTGCATCTACTGTTTTCAGTACAGCAGGGGTTACCGCTCCCGAAGAATCTGTGCTCGCAGGAGTAATTATTTTAGTACTGGTTCCCTTCTGAGGCAAGATAGCGTCGAACCCAAGAGCCAGCGAGAGGCCGGGAACTACGTCGTTATAGGAAGCACCAAATCCAACGGTCGAACCACCACTAACATCATGGAATGCAGTCTCAGAAAATGCGTCGTTAGCCGTCGAAAAGTAGAGTTCCCACTTCAAGTTGGAAGAGAGCATCTCTCCGTAGAGATTGGCAAGAATAAGAGGGCCTTTGAGACCAAGCGTACCGATCTCGTTCGCCGGATACGACTCTTTTACCGGTGCGATAACTTCCCCTGATGATAACTCTGTATCATAAACAGTGGAGTAAGCGGCACCGCTGGGTTTCGTTCCGACGAGATTGGGGTGGAAGGCGAGGTCAAGAGCGATAAACCCTGCCGATCCGAGAGAGTACGCAGGACGAAAACTCAGGTGAAAACTCTGGGGAAGCTCTGCGTCATCAACATCCGCCTCTCCCGCATCGGTAACTCCACCACCGTACCCTTGTATGTTAAAAGAACGGTACCCTGTTCGCATTAAAAGAGAGAAGGGGTTCGTCGGAGCATCCGCCGCCGAGATAATACCAAACTGGCGGAGAGCAAAGGTGTCGAGGTTGAAGTAGTCAAACTCAATCTGCTTCACTGTTATAAAATTTGAAAAGGTAAGCCCTAGTGCTAGATTTGTCCACTGGCTGGCATACCCTGAAAACCCCATCGAAGCGGTATCAACAAAGACCCCAAATCCAGCACTTCCTGCGTCATCTCGTGAAAAGGTTGTAAACATCGTAAAATCGAGAGACGCCGTAACACTAACAGCCCCTATCATCGGCGTTCCAGAGGCTACCTCCATCGGAGCGTAAAGAGTCGAGTTCGCCGACTGTGCCGCCTTCTGTGCTGGGGTTAGATCCGCCGCACCTGTTGTCTCTCCCACAACCTGTGCCAAGAGTGCATTTGTTAAGAGTGTCAAGAAAACACTCACTGTAATTACCTTCTTCATCCCTACACACCTCCCTATAATAGAAGAGACCCGAGAGACCAAAAGACCTCTCTCCGTCATCGTCACCAGTTCTCCTCTGTTTTTCAATATAAAACCTGACTCCATTTTTTCTCCTCCGTCGTTTATCCTATCTCTTTAGAGGTACCCTTTTAGAGACACCCCCTTAGACATAATTCACAGAAACTCTTTCTCGTCCTTGCTGGCTGGAGGCACTCTAGAGGGAGACCTCTTCAGCTTCAAGATTAACTATTCTGTTGTGTTTCTATGATTTTAGCGTGAACAAGAAATGAATAAAATGCGAATAATTCATGAATAAAATGTGAACACATAT
>CAZATZ010000332.1:0-1846 GCA_964488175.1 uncultured Spirochaetales bacterium | reverse complement strand
CCTCTCCCTCTAAGTAGGTATAAGGGACAGCCACTCCGCCAAAGTACTCGATTTGAGATTCATAAATAGGATACCCAGGATTGGGATAGAGCACTTCATCACCAGGATTCATCAACGCTTGAATAAACTTACCGATGGTCGGTTTCCCTCCCGGTTGAATAGCTACGTTCTTCATCGTATAGGGAAGGTTGTGAGATTGGGCGATATCCGACGCCAGAGCCTCTCGCAAACCGAGAATTCCAGCATTGGGACAATACCCAGTCTTTCCGTCTCGCATCGCCTTTTCTGCTGCATCTATGATGTTTTTTGGAGTAGTAATATTGATATCACCCAGATGAAAAGGATAGACAGCACTCCCTTTTTTGGCAAAGGCCGCCGCCTCTGCAGCGACGGTGAAGGCGGTCTCTGTTCCTAGATACTCTATTCTATCGGCAATGGATTTCATTATTCTTTCTCCTTATTATTTACTTACGAGCACCTCTAAAAAACCCTTTTTCAGTTCTAACTCGATCTTTTTCGAAATCGACTTTTTAAAGGTGTCCTTAGGATATTTTCACTAGACGGGGGACTATTTTTGATATAAAACCTCTCCCCTTTTCCGATTAAAGAGAGGAGAGATTTGTAGATGAGAGATCAAAGCGTCAAAATCATTTTCTAGGTGATGAAAGAACCTCTAAAACCCCTTTTCATCTCTAACTCGAGTTCTTTAGAGAACAGGAAAAGAACTCGAGTTAAGATAAAAGCCCTCTTTTTTAGGTAATCTTATAATAGGGTCGATTATTGAGGCAGAGAGGATTTCAACGCATCAAGACGTTTTTTTCTCTCGTTCGCAAATTTCGAAATGGCCTCTTGTTGCCATTTAGCAGAAAGGTGAGCCTCATCGAGAATCTCGGATAGTCCCCCTCCCGTTCGCCATCGGTTATCCCAATCAGAAGAGAGACTATACTCTTTTACGAGGGGGTGATGTATCCAGCGTTGCATTCCACTCAGAGCGGTGTTCGTGATCACCATGGCATCAAGCCACTCTTCACTACTAACCAGCTCCTCTCGATACGTTTTACTCGCTCTCTCAAAGAGCTCCCAGGAGAGAGCTGCCACAATTTTAACGTTCTCTTTGATCTCGGCTAAATAGGTTACCAATTCGCTGATTACGCTACTTCCCCGTACAAAAACAACTCCCTCTTTTGGACGATTCTCATCGTAATCTTTGATGAGGTAAGCCCCTTTTGCTGCGTCTAAATGCGACGCCATTCCTAATTTCTTTCTATCAGGAATTTGAACACTCGGTCTGGTCAAATGTAGAGCGACAATTCCCACGTCACTATTTAAAGCCGCATGAAGCATGACGGGAACCTCATTGTACTCCCATGGGTGTAGGTTGATGACACTTCCTTCGGGAAATAACTGAGTGACACCTGGAGAAAAAATACCAAAGTGGGTTCGACTATCCTCAGCCGTTTCTGGACCAGAGTGTCCGACAACCCAGATGGTTTTACCCAACTTGATCTCACAATCTTGCCACATTTGACTATAGAGCCGCATACTTCCGTACTTTAAGTAGGAAAAAGAGCCGTACGTACTCGAAGAGGTAAGATATCCTCTGAACTCTTCAAAAGGGGTTTGACTAAAATTCACACTCGCGATTCCAGCGGTCAAGCCAGCGTTGGCGAATTCTGTAATTCCTTGAGGAAGCAGTGTTCCAGCGGGGTTCTTCTCACGGTGATACATTCCGAAATCTTTATGACCCTCAAACCCTTCAGCGAAACCAGCAAGATTGGTCGAGCCGGCTAGATCTGCGGAGGCGGCGAGTGCCATGGGAGTTCCACATTTCTCTGCGGTGTAGGTG
>CAZATZ010000331.1:0-1849 GCA_964488175.1 uncultured Spirochaetales bacterium | reverse complement strand
TACTTTCACAACTCTCATCACTCTCTCCCTTCTCACTATCGGTTATTTTTCTTTTACAGCGAATAAGAGCAAAACCTTTCCTCAAGTGGCGATCGTTATTCCCTTTACTCACCCTTTCTTTGATCTTTCTCTTAGTGCATTCACGAAAGAGATAGAAAAAAAATACCCTCAGGGAAATTTTTCTACTTTAAGCATTAATGAGATGAGGGGTGGTTTCGATAAAGCTGTAACGATCTTAAAGAGACGCACCCCTGATCTCATCGCAGTTTTGACCCCTCCGCTTACAAAAAAGATCAACTCTGAGATTCGTGATATTCCCATCGTCTTTTTTGCAGTGACTGATCCCCTTGGTAGTGGATTGGTCTCACGCTTGGAGTCCAATCAGAAAGATCTGGAGAACGATGGCCGAATGACTCTCACAGGGGCGGGGAGTATCTCATCAGCCAAACCTCACAATCTGACAGGGATTGCGAGCCAAATCACAGAGGAGTCTTATTTTAATTTTGTTCACCAAATCGTTCCCTTTGAAACGATTGGGATTCTTTATTCACCAGATTCCGAGGCGGATAATTCGGAGATGAATCTGTACCGATTTAAAAGGATTAAAGATTTTTCTGAAGCTCGGGGGGTTCTGACTCTCGGGGTAAAAGTAAATCATCCCGATGGGATTTCTGAGAAGGTAAAATCTTTAGCCAGTCGAGTCGATGCTTTTTATTTAGGAACGGATATAGCCCTTGAACAAAATATAGCGACCTATGTAAGTGCGGTTAAGGAGGTGGAAAAACCTTTCTTCACTTCTATTCCTGAGACTGCGATTAACACAGATTTTGTTTTAGCTTCAGTCGGAATTGATTACACGAAGGAGGCGATTCGAGCTGCTGATGTGGCGATAAGAGTTTTAGAAGGAGAGACTCCAGATCAGATCCTCGTCTCCCTCCCTCCCTTAGAGAATACAAATTTCTACGTTAACTTAGATGTTGCTGAGAGTTTAGGAATCGAAATCTCTGACTCTATTCGAGAAGAGGTAAACATTATCAATGAAAAGGGTATCCTCACTAAGCTGTAAAGAGTTTTATCGTATCTTTTTTGAAGTCCATCCCCCCCTACATCAATTCATCCCCCCCTATTTCAAAGGGTACCTCTATAAAATTTATATTCTTCGTAGTGTACTTAGCTTCACTCCCGCCAGCTCCTCCACGCTCAGAGGAGAGAGAGATTTACGGGGTGAGTCGATAAGAGCTAAGGAGAGGTTCATCTCCCTCTAAGAAAGGATCTTCTTCTACCCAAGGGATGAGAAGGTACTTTCTTTTTTGCAAATCGTACTCTTTGGGAACGCTCAGGAAAAAACGTTGACTATCGAGGGGGAGAACTACCTCGGCGAAGTCATTTCTCTGATAATACGCCACCGTATTATCTTCATTAAGAACGAGAAGAGTCACCTGATAGAGAGCGGTTTCACTCCTTCCCGCGTTGTGTAGGTAGCCACTATATCGATTGAAATTTACGTCATAATCACTCGCCAAGGTCAGCTGAGTTATGGCAGATTCTGGGGCGAATTTCGATTCAAAGAGATCGTAGCTTTTATAATTTAGTTCAACCGTATCGATCAGCGTCACATCCGAGAGAGTCGTAGTCAGATAAAAAGGTAACTGTTGAAACATGGATTGCGTGAGGGAAAAATCCTCTTCGTGAATCACTTTACCTTGGAACAAGACCTTCAATGTGAGAACGATATTCCCAATCCTTGTCTGTTGTAGAGGATTATCTAGGTACCCCACCACGGCTAAATTCGCATACGGAGAGCGGACGACTCGAACAAATTTGACGTCGGCACAGAGAGGGGAGGCGA
>CAZATZ010000330.1:0-1870 GCA_964488175.1 uncultured Spirochaetales bacterium | reverse complement strand
CTCCGATATTTGAATTTCCCGCTAATCGAGATCTATTCTCTGCCATTTCCCTCCACGGAAGTAGTCCAACATAAAGATGATGAAGGCGAGAAAGACGAAAATTTCTACTATCCAGAGTCCCTTCAGTCCCCACCCCCACACCATAATTGCTAGAAGTGTAAGAGGCACGAGAAAGACCCACATGCGAAGAAAAGAGAAGAGAAGGGCGGCTTTTACGTCTCCTGCCCCTCGAAAAATACCCGTGAGATTGATCACCAGCGATAAACCGGGTTGATTGAGTGCGAGAAGGGGTATGATGGGCGTGAGAGCCGGTAGTAAATTTTTCTCACTAGGGTTAATAAAGGCGGACACGGCGTGTTCACCGACGAGAAAGAATAGACCGAGAGCGATAAATCCCCAGAGCGTACACAAGATCAGAGAGCAGTACCCTATCTCCTTCGCCTTTCCCATCTCTTTTTTGCCCAAGGTCTCCCCCAAAAGGGTGCCTGTTCCGATAGAGAGTCCGATCGCAGGTAAAAAAGAGAGCGATTCGATACTAATTAAAATACGTGCCGCCGCCTCTTCTAAACTACTAAGAGAGGAGATCCCTACTCCCATCACTAAAAAAGAGGTCTGAAAAATAGTCTGTTCTAACGCCCCCAAGGCGCTAAGACGAAAGAGTGTTTTGATGTGGTGAAAGTCAAATTTTATCAGTTCTTTAAGAGCGATACGAATCGGTGAGCGTCGGGAGATGAACAGGAAATAGAGAAAGCAAGAGGCGCCCAGATAGCGAGCGATCACCGTCGCAAGAGCGGCTCCAGAGACGCCCATCTCGGGGAAGATTCCGACGCCTAAAATCAGAAGATAGTTGCCGATCACGTTCACGACATTGGTAATGGCTGTGATCACGAGGGGAGTTCTTGTATTTTGAGATCCTCGCATCGTGGCCGCCCCAGCAAAGGTAACAAAGAGAGGGGGGAGGGAGAGACTTAAAACTTTGAAGTACTCCGTGCCGTAGGCCAAGCTCTCTGGGCTAAGCTCGTAGATTATAAAAAACTTATCTGACCAGAAATACATGATCGCAAAGACTAGAATTCCTAAGAGGAGGTTTAAGAGAAAGTTGCTCGCAATGACCGTTCTTAACGCTTCCCAGTGTCTCTCTCCGTGAAAGCGAGAGACCATCGCAACCGCGCCTACGTTAAACGCCGTAAAAATAAAGATGACAAAGTAGCTGATTTGATTGGCAAAGCCGACACCCGCCAAAGCCTCGGCGTTGACAAAGCGACTAATCATGAGAGTATCACTCAGATTCAACAGAGAATTTAAGAGCATTTCAAAAATAACAGGGAGAGAAATCAACAAAACGGCAGGGGCTGTCTGCAAGATTCTGCTGAGATTTTCTTTACTCTCTTTTAGTGGGATCATAGCGCACATCTTATCTCTCCTTCAAACAAAGTTCATCTAATTTTGACAACAAAATTTTTAAAAGTATCTTTTCACTCTGTTTTGCGAGAAGAATTCAAAGGAGAATCCAAAACTATCGACGTACCTCAACGGAGAGTTGCTTTAATCTTCGGCGTCAACGTCTCCCACTTTACATAGTTCTAAAGAGTGGTTTTAAAGGACACCTCTAAAAAACTCTTTTTCAGTTCCTTGTCTTGTCAAAAAATACCTTCGTTATTTTCTGAAATTGACTTTTTAAAGGTACCCTTTTCAAAATAGACCCAGATGACAATTGACATAAATTTATCTTTTCTATACGTTTAGTTTGTTAGGAATTTTAACCTAATTGGTAGGCTCTTTTTAAAACCGAAAACCCTTTTCTTGAAAAGGAAGAGGAACTAAGTTTTAGAGGTGTCTAGTACTAGGAAGTAGATGAGATCTGGCTGGT
>CAZATZ010000329.1:0-1885 GCA_964488175.1 uncultured Spirochaetales bacterium | reverse complement strand
GCGAGAGACCTATTCGTGTCTGGGGTCAGGTTCTTTTGGACAAGAGTAAGAGTAGAGAGACGCTTCAACTGCGTGGAATTGGTGTTCAGCAGTTCGAACCCACACCTGTTAATAATTCTTTAGAGAAGATGGCAACGAACGAAGAAGGAAGAAAAGAATGAAATTGAAAGAGAACTTAAAAGTAATCTATAGTAACGAGTCTTTGTTCGTACAGAAAAAAATGTTGTACGTGAATGTGGCTCGAAGGATAAGCTCTATCATGATGCTTATTGTCGGGGCAGGCTACTCTTATTTGGATAGGAGTATCGTCCCCAACGGAGCCATTCTTTTTGGCGGATTTCTTATCGCTTTTTTCTTGCTTCCCCCTCTGCTACTACGAAAGAAACTCTCACTCGTGACGGGGATTCTCATCTTCTTAATCAATATTCTTGTCGCGATCGTTGGGTATTTAGCGGTTGATGCGAATACTCCAGAGAGGCCTTTTATCACACTTCTTATCTGTACCTCTGTGAGTTATGCGGCTGTCTTGATTGCGACAAAGCCGTACCACATCTACTTATCGTCTTTTTTAGGGTTCTCTGCCGGTGTACTCTCTTTCTACCGAGCTGTTCAATTACAAGCCGAAGTTCAGCTCTCTCTCTTCGCCTACGCACACGTGTACGTCTTTGTCAACGCTCTCTTAGGGGTGATTATCTCTAAGAGTATTATCGACTTACTGGCAGAGAGCCAAGGAAAGGAGGAGAGAAGTAGTCGAATCAATTCAGAACTGGACTCTATCATGATGCGTTACCAAGATAAATTCACAACTCTGGATACCAATCTCACGGATACTTCGAGTGAGATCCTTGATGATATCGAACACGCCACGGGGATGATGAATGCGAATAGCGAGAGTCTCAAGGTTTTTGTCAAAGATCTGGTTGATTTTAAAAACAATATGACAAAAATGGATACCATTAATAGAGCTAATCAGAGTCAGATTGAGAAATTGGATGAAGTGGTTCATCTGACCTCCAGTACGGTAGAGCAGATGGTGGCTACGTTAAATAACAATATAGAGAACTCTCTCAGTCGACAAGAGGACTTAAAGCAACTCGTCGGTCACTCTGAAGACACCGAAGAGAAGATAAAGAAACTCTCTCAAAAAATGGGGGAGTTAAAAGAGGCGGCCAAAGAGATTACTGCGATTACCGAAGTCTTAAATTCGATTGCGAATAAGACGAATATTCTTTCGATCAACGCCTCCATTGAGGCCGCACACTCGGGTGAGGCGGGTGAGGGATTTGCGGTGGTAGCAAACGAGGTAAGAAACTTAGCCCAAACCAGTTCAGACCGCAATAAAGAGATAAAGCAGAGATTGTATCGTAACGATGAACGGTTGGATGAGACGGTTGGCATAAATGTAGAGACGCAGAGTAGTTTCGACAGGATTCACGAGGAGATATCGAAGACGGTGAATGCAACCTCTCTGATGATTGAAGGGTTAAAAGAGATGGGGGTCGGGACTGAGCAGATGACAATTACTGTCGAGAATTTGGAGACAATCTCGGTTCAAACGCTCGCCCAAAGTCGGGAATTAACCGACTTACTTCTCTCTAGTGGTACCAATTTTGAAGAGGTTGAAGAGGTTTTAGAGGCATTTAAGATAAATTTTTCCTCCTTGCAAGAGCAGTTCCCAAAAATAGTAGCCGGTGCGGAGCAGGTTAAGGAGGTAAGAGAGAAGAATCACGAGACTCTCGCCGACTTTATCGGGGAGATAGAGACTCTTAAGAGAGAGGATTTTTTTAAGAATACGTAAGGGTACCTCGTAAAAGATTTTTAAGAAAAAGAGAGGTTGCTGGAAATTTACTCTTTTCTATTTTACACCAAGATAGGTGCGAGATGG
>CAZATZ010000328.1:0-1896 GCA_964488175.1 uncultured Spirochaetales bacterium | reverse complement strand
GCGTGGGCCGCCTGTGACACCTTTCGCGGGGTCGTTGATCCAGCTCAGTACAAAGACTACATTCTCGTCACGCTCTTTTTAAAGTACATCTCAGATGTATGGTTAGATCACTACAATACCTACAAAAAAGAGTTTGGTGATGACGATGATCGTATTCGTCGCAGACTAGAGCGTGAGCGTTTTCTTCTGCCAGACGTAAAGCTCACCACAAAAAATAAAGATACCGGTGAAGAGGTCGTCATTGATCAATTTCAAGCGACTTATTACGCCCTCTATGACCGCAGAGATCGCCCCAATATCGGCGAATTGATCAACATCGTTCTCGACCATATTGAAGAGTCCAACAAGGTTAAATTAGAGAATGTTTTTCGCAACATCGATTTTAACAGCGAATCCAATCTTGGCAAAACCAGAGACCGCAATCGACGCCTCAAACAGTTATTGGAAGATTTTCACAAACCCCAACTCAATATGAAACCTAGCCTTGTTTCTGAAGATATTATCGGAAATGCCTATATCTACCTCATCGATAAATTTGCCACCGATGCGGGGAAGAAGGCGGGAGAGTTCTACACGCCTCTCAAAATCTCACAACTGGTCGCCAAACTCGCCAACCCTAGCTCTGGCGATCGCATCTGTGACCCCGCCTGCGGTTCGGGCGGTCTCTTGATAGAGGCGGGTAAGGAGGTGGGCGAGCGAAACTTTGCCCTGTACGGGCAGGAGTCTAACGGCAGTACGTGGGCTCTCTGTCGCATGAATCTCTTTTTGCACAGCGTTGATAGCGCTCGTGTCGAGTGGTGCGATACCCTCAACTCCCCCCTGCTTTTGGAAAACGATAACTTGATGAAATTTGATTGCGTCGTCGCCAATCCCCCCTTTTCCCTCGATAAATGGGGGGCTGAAAACGCTGAAAAAGATGAGTATAACCGCTTCTGGCGCGGCATTCCTCCCAAGAGCAAGGGAGACTGGGCGTTCATCACTCACATGGTGGAAGTTGCCCTAGAACGAAAGGGTCGAATCGCTGTCGTCGTTCCTCACGGTGTTCTCTTTAGAGGTGGTGGGGAAGGGCGGATTCGCCAAAAAATGATAGAGGAAAACCTCCTCGATGGCGTCATCGGATTGCCAGGGAACCTCTTTCCCACCACCAGTATTCCCGTCGCCGTGCTACTCTTTGATAGGTCTCGTGAAAAAGGTGGATCACGTGAAGAGTGTAGAGATGTTTTTTTCATAGACGCGAGTCGTGATTTTGTCTCGGGCAAGAACCAAAACACCCTCAGCGATGAAAATCTCGATAAGATTGTGCAGAGTTATCAAAAACGTAAAGAGATCAAAAAATACTCTCACCTCGCTAAGATCTCCGAGATTGAGGAGAACGAATTTAATCTCAACATACCCCGTTACGTCGACACCTTTGAGCAGGAAGTCGAGATAGATATCGACGCTCTTCAACTGGAAATCTCTACCCTAGAAACCGAATTGACAACCGTCCGTACCGCAATGGCTGAAAAACTCAAGGATATTGAGCGATGAGTAAAAATCAAAAATTACCGAATGGGTGGCAAGAAAGAAGATTATCACACCTGATAAAAACGATGGAAGCAGGTGTCAGTGTTAATTCTGAAGATAGAAAAATAAAAGAAGGAGAGTTTGGTATACTAAAAACTAGTGCTGTAACAAGTGGTTTTTTTAATGCCAATGAAAACAAAAATATTCTATCTTCAGAATTGAAAAGGGCGAAAATATCTCCTCAGCGTGACCGAATTATCATGAGCAGAATGAACACACCTAGTCTAGTAGGAGCAAATGCCTATATAGCAGAAACTATGGAAAACTTGTTTCTTCCTGATCGTCTTTGGTTGCTTACACCTAAAAAAAATAAAATAAGTATGAGATGGC
>CAZATZ010000327.1:0-1898 GCA_964488175.1 uncultured Spirochaetales bacterium | reverse complement strand
AGCTTTATCCTTGGATCGATTAAGCCGTAGGCGATATCTACTAAAAATATCATAATGATATAAAAAGCAGCGTAAAAGACCGTCACTCCAATGATCACAGTATAATCCCTATTCCCAACACTCTCTACAAAATATTTCCCCATCCCTGGAATCGCAAATATCTTTTCAATGACGAAGGAACCCGTCAGAATACTCGCTATCATAGGGCCTACGTAGGTGATGACGGGTATCAAAGCATTCTTGAGAGCGTGTTTCCCTATAACAACAAATTCAGACAACCCCTTCGCCCTAGCGGTTCTTATATAGTCTTGTTGTAGCACCTCGAGCATGCTCGATCTTGTTAGCCTTGTCACAAAAGCGAGTGAAAACCCTCCCAGTGCGAGAACGGGACCGATGAAGTGTTTCCACGTTTTAAGTCCGAAACTTGGTAAAACGCCTAGTTTTGCACTAAAGACGTAGATAATGAGTGTCGCTACTACAAAACTCGGTATCGTTACCCCAAGAGTGGCAACAAAGGTGACAAGGTAATCCTGCCACTTGTTTCTTTTAAGTGCTGAGATTATCCCCAAGGGAATTCCGACGAAAAGCACCAGAAGGGCGGCAACACCTCCTATCTTCGCCGAGGCGGGCAACCCTTTTAGAATAAGCTCTGTCACATCGACTCCAACCTTTTGAAAAGAGGGTCCAAAGTCTAGGGTAAAAACGCCCTTGATATAATCAAAGTACTGGACGTAGAGTGGTTGATCGAGTTTGTATTTTGCTTCAAGTGCGGCAATTACCGCTGGTGGGAGTGGTTTTTCTCGTGTGAAAGGCCCTCCAGGTATCGCGTGCATTAAGAAAAATGTCGCCGTTACCACGAGATAGAGCGTGATAAACATCTGGATAAACCTTCTAATAATAAATTTTCCCATATCCTTCCCCTTGCCTTCTTGTGTTCTTTTTCTTCAAGTGATTCTTTTATGGACACCCCTAAAAATCTCTTTTTCAGTTCTAACTCGACTTTTTAGAGGTAGCCTTAATTATTTTTGCTTTCTTGCTTTTACTGCGTCGTTTTCAATCGATTTTTTATATTAACCTATTCTTTGATGTTCTCTAGGTCGTACGTTGATAGTACTTTGATGGTATTGATATGCAAAAGCAGAGTGCCGTTTTCTCTCGTACTGCCTTTGGAAGAGTTGTTGATTCATCTGAGCCACTGCTTTCGAGTAATACATTTAAACCGCTATTTGAACTTATCTCTTATTGGCGAATTGGTTCTTGGTATGCTTTCTCGCTTGCACGATTGTCTCACACACAATTGACTTGATTGAACTTTGGGTGCTTTAGCTAGAAGTATACCACCTAATATTACCCCCTGTCAAGTCTCTTCTCATTTGCTCTTGCAGAAAATTTCACTCACAACAAGATAATCCAAGGTTTTTCTTCCTCCTCTTTTTCACGACTCGCTACCTCTTATCGGCGTCTAGTAAACGGGGTATTGGTTGAACCTTACTCCCTTTGAGACGACCCCACAAAAGATTCAATCAGAGGTTAAAAAAAATTTTCCAGCAATTCTCTCCCCTTTTTTAAAAAATTACGTTCCTTTTTTAATCACTCTCTTTTATGAAAACGGTATAGTGATACGAGTTATGAAAAGAGAGAAAATCGAGGAGGATATCATGAAAAAACCTATCATAGGAATCACCGCTGCTTACGTAGAAGAGGCCGCCCTAAAAAACTTTCATCGAAACGTAGTCTCAGTCGACTACGCAACATCCGTCGTAGCGGCGGGAGGAATTCCTCTCCTGCTTCCCGTTTTAGAGGAGAGAGACGTCATAAAATCACAGCTTGAACTTATCGATGGGCTCCTCCTCTCTGGAGGCAGTGATGTAAACCCGAGCTGCTACAACCAAGAGTCT
>CAZATZ010000326.1:0-1907 GCA_964488175.1 uncultured Spirochaetales bacterium | reverse complement strand
GAAATACTCATTTAGCACCGTGGTAAATATTGGCTAAACTCCGTTTTCAACTCCTCGACTGGACAAGAAATATCTTTGTTATTTTCTGAAATCATTTTCTGAAATCGACTTTTTAGAGGTCCCCAGAAGATGGTTTAACCGCTCTCTTTTAGAGAGATGGCAAGGATGTCACAATTTCTATCCCCGCACTGACACCGAGACGGGTCGCCCCCGCTTCCAACATCGCTAAGGCACTCTCTAGCGTTCGAATTCCTCCCGACGCCTTGACTCCCATTTCTGGACCGACGACTCGCCTCATCAGCTGAATATCCTCAACGGTAGCCCCTCCGCTAGAAAACCCCGTGGAAGTTTTGACAAAGTCGGCCCCCGCCTCTTGGGAGATCGAGCAGGCTCTCTCTTTCTCTTCCTCGGTTAAAAGGGCTGTCTCTAAAATAACCTTGAGACACGCTCCCTCGCCTTTAACAAGGCGAGCTATCTCTTGGATCTCACTAAGAACCTTCGCCCAAGAACCCATTTTTGCCCAGCCAATATTCAAGACCATATCGATCTCAGAGGCACCCTCTTCGCACGCAAGCCTACTCTCTTCTAATTTGATTTTTGTCAGGTTGGCCCCTAAAGGAAAGCCTACGACGGTACAGACGCGTACCGCATCTTCCTTCAATAGTTTGTCGCAGAGAGAGACCCAAGAGGGGTTGATACAGACAGAGGCGAAATGATACTCTTTTGCCTCCTCACAGAGGCGGCGAATATCACTCTCTTTCGCCTCTGGCTTAAGGATAGTGTGGTCAATAAGGGAGGCTAACTCATCGTGTTTCATTCTCTCGTCCTTTTTTAGGGATCCTCTTTGAGCAGTTCAGGGTCGGGAAGCAGGGCTAAATTTTTCTTCTTGACGACCTCTTCTAATCGGGGGATAAACAGAACGGAGTCGTCGTAGCTTAGAATCTCTTCTAACGGCAACACTTTTTCATCAATCGCATTTTTTAGTGGGTTGGGACGTGGAGGGCGAATGACTTGGGGAGTTCGTTCGATCAAAATGGTTAGATCGCTCCGTTTTTCGAACGATTGAGAGGAGGGGTTTCTCTCTTTCCCACTCTTTTGGGCAGAGGAAAGAGTCGGTTTTTTTTGAGCCAGAAGAGGGGCAGAGGGGAGGAGGAAAAGAGATACGAGGAGAGAGATTACGCTGAGGAAATTTTTCAAATTGGTCATTTTTTCCGAGCCTCTTTAAAGATCAATTTCTAAAGATCAACTTTCCAAGATAAATCTAGACAAAAATAAATTTTAGAAGAGAGGTCTCTATTCATCTGAGAGACTCCCTTTATTTTAGCTCAACTCTCTCATGATTTCGACATTTGCGAGAAAATCTTTAGGCTGGCAAGGTTCGATGGGGAGTTGGGCGACAGGGCGTCTTTTCGTCTCTCGAAGGATTTTTTCGGGAATCGAGAGATCCCTTCTCTCTTTAGATTAGCAGAAAAGATAAAAAAAACAAGTATAGAGACAAATTAGAAATGACATTACCCCTTCACACCTCTTGAGATTGATGGAGAGGGTCGATAGAGAGGAAATAGAGAGTGAGAAAGATATTTTGAGAGGTGGAGTTAAATTAAAATAGAGAGTATCGTATTAATATTGTTATTTAAATTTAATTCCGTCTAATTACAGCTTGATGTTAATTTATTTATCTAATACACTCCGAGCCACTAATTTTGACAAAAAATCTCTTTGAAAAAGAGGCATTTTAAAGTATTAAAATAGGAGGTTTCTTATGAAACAAACATGTATTTTCGTATTTCTTCTCACCTTCCTTTTCGTTTCCTGTGGAGGGGGTGATAAGATCCTTAAAGATGGCTCATATCGTATCTATATGATTCATGCGACTCCTGCCGAGGCATACGGTTGGGAACCTTTTA
>CAZATZ010000325.1:0-1925 GCA_964488175.1 uncultured Spirochaetales bacterium | reverse complement strand
CCCGTCTACTCCTTTTTGTCCCACTTACAGAAAAGAGAGGTCACAGACTGAAAAACCACCCTCTCCCCTTAAAAAAATAGATTTAGGCGACCGCTAGAGAGGTCTTATCATTTTTTATCCTCCCCACTTTTCCTCTCTTTTTATCTATCGAAAAAAAATCGGTTTCTTTGAGAGAAGGTAAATTCCGATACTTGATGATATATGGGCATCTCAAAAAAACCCTTTCTCATCTCTCCCGCCATCTTTTCTATTAATTCGTCGTCACTAAAATACTCATTTCACTCTACGAAACTTCGTTTTCAAACTCCTCTTTTCCCTCAAACATCTTCGTTATTTTCTGAAATCGATTTTTTAGAGGTGCCCATGTATGTTTTTTAGAAATCTCTTTCTTCTCGCCCTCTCTTTTATCTCCTTATCTCACCTCTTTCCTCTCCTCTCTCAAGAAGAGGGGACTTCTCGCCTCTTTCGCTACAACAATCAAGAGGGAGATCGCTATCGAATTCATTCTCGCGTCGAAGAGAGTGTCTTTAAAAACTGGGAAGAGTTGTACAAGACCGAGATTGTGAATCGTCTCTCCGTCGAGATACAAGAGAGCGATCTGGAAAAATCCAAGATAAAGATCTCTTACGATATCGCTGAGAAAAAAGAGTCGGGTTCGTATGAAATTATTGAAAAATCTGCGGCAACGACCTTTGTTCGAGATCGTCAAGGAGGCATCGTCGAGATCGATAAAGAGGCACTCTACCCCCAGTTACGTAACATCCCCTACTTCGTAGACCGTAAGATCGCAGTGGGTGAGAAGTGGTACTACTCCGCAATAGATGTTCAAGATCTAAAAGAGTGGTTGGGTGAGTCGTATCGAATAGAGCTCCCCTTCACCGTCGACTATACCTACCTTGGTGAGAGCGAGTACAAGGGGAAAGAGGTTGCTCGTATCAAGATAGAGTACCGCTATGAGCAACAGATAGAGAAAATACTACCTGAGAGTTATCACGCAGAAAACTCTTTAAAATCGCTGGAATCAAAGGCTCAAATTGAACTCCTCTGGGATACAGAAAAGGGAAGAGAGCTCTATAGTGAGGGGAGATTTCAGTACTCTTTTATCACGAAAGAGGGGGAGCGCTTCGACTTTACTGGGCACTCGATCGGGGAGGTTATCGAGGCACAAGAGTTGCAAGATGAGAGGACAATTGTTGAAGAGAAGATAGAGCAAAACAACTTAGGCTCGAGCGCGGTGGTAGAACTGACAAGAGAGGGACTCAGGATATCTCTACAGGATATTCAATTTCGAGCCGATTCAATCGAGCTACTCCCTGGGCAAGAAGAAAAACTTCTCGCCGTCCGTAAGATTTTAGAGGGGTACCCCAATCGCTCTCTCTTGGTGAGGGGGCATAGTCAGTCCACCGGAAATCCAAAGGCTGAACTCAACCTATCGGCTCAACGAGCCCAAGTCATCGCCAACTACCTCTCTGGTTCGGGTATTCTTCAACCGCAAAATATTATTACCGAAGGAGTCGGCTCATCACAACCGATCGAACTCGAAAAAAAATCTAACCTTAACCGAAGGGTTGAGATATTTATTCAAGAGAATTAAAGAGAAACCTAACAAGTTTTAAGGGCAAAATCTAAGAACAACCTGAGAACAATCTGAGAACAATCTGAGAACAATATAGGACTATTACTGTGCTATTTTAAGTGGGTTTTAATTCTTAAGACCTTAAAAGGTGGGAGATTCACCCTCTTCACCCTCTTCAAATGAATTTTTTCAAAGATGAAAATTAGTAGTTAAAGATCTCTTTTATCGACCTCTCTCTATTGCCTTTGACAATCAAAGTCGGCTACTATAAGAAGACTAAAGGGTACCTCAAAAAAGTTTGTCGCATTTTCTTTCCTCTTTAGGTAAATAAATTCTGAAAAGCGTCGTC
>CAZATZ010000324.1:0-1932 GCA_964488175.1 uncultured Spirochaetales bacterium | reverse complement strand
CTCGAAGAGACGGTTTTGCTTGCTTAGACTTAGTTTACAGTTTTTTATTTTCATACTTTATTTATCGGCAATTAATACTCTTAGGTGTCAGCCCCTTTTAAATTATAATTTTTCTATTTTTTTGGTGACACAAATCCCCTGCCCTACGACAATACTGGTTTCAATGAATTGATTGACTTCTTCAGAGGAATCGCTCCTGAATATTTTCTAAATTTTTTAAATTCGTTCTCTTTCATATGGATTCTTTTAAAAATTCTACCTATACTCTCAACATGGGTATTGACGTATCATTCTTTTCTTTCTATGACGGTTTTCTCTTTAAGGCCTCGAGCAACGAGGACATGGAAGAGCTCTTTGATGTTGTCGAGGAGAGCGGTCTTGTCGTGACAGAACCTCCCTTTCTCGATCTCGAACAGGAGCTTTTTCCCGCTCTGATAGAGGATATTGAGAAACATCCCGATGAAGAGGCTCCCGTCCTTCAGGTGAATCCTTACATGCAGTCGGACAAGATTCCGAGTGTTGAGGGTCCCGCCAATCTCGACATAGCAACTGCGATCGAGGTTGTCTTCAACGATGAGGATTTAATTCGTCAATTCCAACGACGGCGTGCTCCTCTGACTAAAAGAGAGCTCTACGAATTTCTCAAGAATTTCTTTCTCGACGATTAAACTTAAAATCTTAAATTCTCTCTTTCACCACGACTTCCCTAAAATATTAAAAAGAAGATTTGAGCGATAAGTTCTCTCGAAATACGTTTACTGCTGAAAATATCCCCAAAAATTATCGCTCTACTTCTCAGTCCTTAAAAGAGGATACGAATAAGTACCTCTCTTAGTGATACTTATTCAAAACCTTGACCTTTCTCTCATCTTAATATAAGATTTTAATCGTCTTTAACACGGAAGAAGATCTACCATTCAATTTAGCACAGGGTACCTCCGATACACGTATTTTTCCTCGTCGGTTTCTTCACTGGGAAATTCTTTACTTAAAAAGTTTAAAAGATGGAAAATTTGAAAGATAGAAGATTCAAAAGGTGGAAAATTGAAAATCGCAATGGAATCAGAGAGAATTAGAGAAGACGAAAAAAAATAACACCGTTAGAATCCACTCTCTTGAACTATGTGCGAATTAAATACACCCTAAAAGAAGTCGTATTTTTTCCTCTTGTCGTTGAAAATGGAATTCATTAAGATGTATCACAGAACGAAATGAGTATTTAAGAAACGATGAATTGACGGAAAAGGTCGAGTTAGAAATGGGACAGAGTGTTTTAGGATACCCAAGAGTCTCTTTCTTCATTTTCTTCATTTCTATAAGACGGTAATCTTTAACATCTTTGGAGTCGTGATTGTTTAAAAAGAAATCAAATCCCCCCTCTCTCTCACGTAGTGCGTATTCCAATACGCATTTTACGTGGTTCTTTGCTATCTCTCTAGGTTTTTTCTCTCTCGTGGGATGCGTGACAGAAAATCCCGTGTTTCCAGCGATAACCCCCCCTCGATTTAACGGAGTCTATTTCGCAGAGCAGCAAAACGGAAAACTCTTTTTTCGTTTCAGCAAAGAGGGGGGAGTTCTCCATTTCTGGACGTTAGAAGAGCCTCCCAATCTAGAACAAAAAATTACAAAGAATACACCTTTCGTCGATCAGGGGACTTATACTCTAGAAGCTGAAGGGAAGCTCTCCTTCAGAGTCATTTCTGACAATCAAGTCCTTCTCTATTCGGGAACTTTTTCCCACAATATGATGAGCTTAGACCTCTACAACGAGACCCTCGGGGGGAATGATAGAGTTGAAATGCAGTTTGAACCTTTTTAAAAAAGAGCCGATGCAGGGAGGCTATGAATATGCCCTCCCCTCCTTACGCCTTTATTATAATTTATAGCGAAGAAAGAAGAGAAATTAAGAGGTAGTAGCTCTCAGAAATGAGG
>CAZATZ010000323.1:0-1932 GCA_964488175.1 uncultured Spirochaetales bacterium | reverse complement strand
TCCACTTGAAAATCCGGTTGATCTCCCGACTCGTGGCTTAGGTCATCGGTTGTTTCGTGAGTTGTTTCGTCAGTTGTTTTGTGCATCGTCGTATGAACTGCTGCGTGATTCATTTGAGCGACTGCTTGGCGATCCGTTTGATTATCTACCTGAGGGGCTACCACTTGATCCGATGGGTCGATGGGAGTCGTGGGGGAAGGGGACTCTTCAAGTTTTTCCATCGCAACAGGTGCAACAGCTGCAACAACGGGGGAGGGTCTCTCGGGCTGTGAAGACGTGGAGGACGTTAATGATGAGGATGAGGATGATATCGAGGATGAAGATGACGAGACCTCTTCGCTACGTTTTTGAGAGGCTCCGTACTTATTTCGATCGAGGGTGATCTTCTCGGTCTGACTCGCCGCTAAAACCCGCAGGTAATACGTCGTTTTCAGCCCCAGATTCCACGCCGCCAAGTAGGTATCGTTCAGTTTTTTTCCAGAGGTTCCCTCTAAAAAAAGATTGTGTGATTGGCTCTGATCGATCCATTTTCCCCGCGCAGCGGTTAAGCGTAAAAGGGTGATGGGGTCTATCTCAAAGACCTCTTTGTATTTGTCTCTCAGAGCGGTTGGGATCTGTTCTATCGTTTGAATTGAGCCGTCGTGATGCTTCAGCACCTCCAACATCTTCGGAGACCATAAGCTCCTTCGCTTTAAGTCTTCAACCAAGTAGTGATTGATAACGGTAAACTCTCCGCTCATATTGGACTTGACGTAGAGGTTTTTATAGATCGGCTCGATACAGGGATAGCACCCCGCAATATTAGAAATCGTTGCCGTTGGGGCGACGGCCATCATGTTGGAGTTACGCAGACCACCCGTTCGAACTCTCTCTTTCAAAGAGGCCCAGTCGAGTCGACTCTCTCGAGAGACATCAATCGGTACGCCACGCTCTTTTTCTAATAGGTCGATGGTATCAAGCGGAAAAATTCCTCGCTCCCACTTTGATCCCTTGAAGGTCGAGTACGGCTCATACTCCTTGGCCAATTCATGAGAGGTCTCAATCGCAAAATACGAGTACATCTCTGCAATCTCATCCATCTCCGCCAGTGCCTTCGGCGACTCCATCGGTAGATCTCGTAGGTAGAAGTAGTCCTGTACCCCCATCATTCCCAGACCGATCGGACGGTGACGCAGATTGGAGGTCTCCGCTTCGACGGTTGGGTAGAAGTTAATATCAACGACGTTGTCCAACATACGAACCGCTGAAGAGATCGTCTTCTTTAGCTGCTCTTTGTTGAGTCTTCCCTCTTGGCAGTGGCGACCCAAGTTGACCGAACCGAGATTACAGACGGCCGTCTCATCGGCACTGTTGTTTAGGGTAATTTCTGTACAGAGATTTGAGTTGTGGATGACTCCGACGTGATCTTGTGGAGAGCGAACATTACAGGGATCTTTAAAGGTAATCCACGCATGACCAGTCTCAAAGAGTCGTGTTAGCATCTTGCGCCAAAGAACCTCCGCACTAACGACTTTAATGTGGGTTAAGCGACCCGCTTCGACCTCTTTTTCGTACGATAAGTACCGCTCTTCAAACTTACGTCCATAAATTTCATGGAGATCGGGAACGTCGGAGGGAGAGAAGAGAGTCCAGTCCTCTTTATTGATAACCCGTTTCATGAAGAGATCGGGGATCCAGTTGACGGTATCCATGTCGTGCGTCCGCCGTCTCTCATCACCCGTATTTCGTCTCAAATCAAGAAAATCTTCGATGTCTAAGTGCCACGTCTCCAGATAGGCGGCGACGGCTCCCCGTCTCCTTCCACTTCGGTTGATCGCCACGGTGGCGTCATTTGCGACCTTTAAAAAGGGGATCACCCCTTGGCTCTCAACCTTGGTTGTCTGGATAAAAGATCCAGTTCCTCGCACGCTAGTCCAGTCGGTTCCAACACCT
>CAZATZ010000322.1:0-1938 GCA_964488175.1 uncultured Spirochaetales bacterium | reverse complement strand
CATTTTCCCATCTCCTTAAATTTTGTTAAAGGACACCTCGAAAAAATCTCTTTGCAATTCTCTGAAATCAACTTTTTCGAGGTAACGAATATTGATAAATCACTTAGGTCTTTTTGAGGAGTATGATCTATTTTGGGGTGAGTGTAAATCTTCACTCTCTTTAGACCACCTCTAAAAAACTCTTTTTCATTTTTAACTCGATATTTTTGCCAATTTTAAGATTTGTTATGCTTTGACTCGATAAAAAATCTCTTCGTTATTTTCTAAAACCGACTTTTTCGAGGTACCCTTAATCGTGAAACCGACCGAAAAAAAACCTTTTTCATTTTCTAACTCGACCTTTTTTGACTATATTAAATTGAAGGGTAGGTGGGGTACCTCTAAAAACTCTTTTTCATTTGAATCCTATTTTTTACGTTAATTTCAAGACTTGTTATGACTTGTTATGGCTCGGTTGAAATACTCATTTAACACCGTGGTAAATCTCGGCTAAATTCCGTTTTCAGTTCCTTGACTGGACAAAAAATATTTTCGTTTTTTTGAAATCGACGTTTCGAGGTACCCTATCCACGATTGACCGTATTCATGATAGGGTACCTCTAAAAAAACCCTTTTTCAGTTCTAACTCGATCTTTTCTGTCAATCTCAAGAGCTGTTATGGCTTGACTGGAGAAAAAAATCTCTTCGTTATTTTCTGAAATCGATTTTTTAGAGGTACCCGATAAGGATTTTACTATGAAAAATGTGGCTTTAATTACTGGGGCGTCGAGTGGGATTGGCAGGGAGTTTGCGATAATACATGCACAAAAGGGGGGCGATTTGGTCTTGGTGGCTCGTCGTGGCGATAAACTAGAGGAGATCAAGCGGGAGCTGGAGAGGGAGTACGGAGTTGAGGTTAAGGTTTTGGTGCAAGATTTGAGCCGTTCGGAAGGTTGTCAGTGGGTGTATGATGAGCTAAAACGAGAGGGGATAGAGGTCGAGTATCTTATCAATAATGCGGGATTTGGCGAGATCGGTTATTTTCATGAGGGAGAGTGGGCGAATCAGTCCGATATGATTCAGCTGAACATTGTCGCTCTCACCCATTTAACACACCTCTTTCTACCCGACTTCGTGAAGAGGGGCGGAGGGTATATTCTGAACGTATCCTCGATTGCGAGTCTGTTACCAGGCCCATTGCTAGCTGTCTATTACGCCTCAAAGGCGTATGTAACCTCGTTTAGTCAGGCTTTGGCGGGTGAGCTTGAGGGGACGAATGTGAGAGTAACGGCTCTGCTACCAGGACCGACGGCGTCGGAGTTTGGAGCGGTATCGGGTGCGGATAAAACACAACTTTTGACGAAGCCATACCCCGCATTTGGTGTGGCTCAAGACGGGTATAACGCAATGCTTAAGGGTAAGCTGACCGTTCTCTCTGGGGTAAGCCTCGGTCTGAGAATGATGATGAAGCTGATTCCTTTTCTCCCCACGAGAGTCGTGTTACGAGCGACTAAGCGTATGCAAGAGACGAAGTAATTGTAAGAGGGAGCGGGAGCGGGAGCGGGAGCGGTTATGTCGATTATTTGTCTCTTTTAATGTTTTATTACAACTTTTGGAATCATCTTTAATTTTACATAAAGAGATCCCAATAATATAATTCCTGCAATTGAAGTTAACAAACTAGGTATTATTAAGAGCGTTGCAATAAGTGATAATATAATTCTTTCGTATTTTACGAGTTTTCTTATTAGATATCCTTCTATTGCTCCTCCTAGTGCGGTTATTGCTATTAATAGGAAGGAAAAAGTCACTATAGAGTTTATCCATGTTCCACTTAATAACAAAAGTTCTGGCGAATATACAAAGACGTATGGAATTATAAATCCAGCGAGTGCTAATTTTACGGCCTCAAATCCTGTTTTTGATGGATTCCCTCCTGCTATTCCTGCTCCAGCAAAG
>CAZATZ010000321.1:0-1938 GCA_964488175.1 uncultured Spirochaetales bacterium | reverse complement strand
GGGTTTTTAGAGATACCCTCTATTTCAAGGAGTTCAAAATACCTGCAAGCGTAGCTCTATCCACGAGATCCATAGGACGTCCCTCTAGTGATTTTCTTAATCCCCCTTCGACCTCGCCGTACGTAATTAAGACAAGTCTATCTTGGTTAGAGGCAGCAAGAAGCTTCATAGCTTGAGAGATCTCCAAAATTGAAGCTGCTTTTCGCATAAAGAAAAATTCAATCGTTTCAGTAAATTGCCGAGACTCCAATCGCACAATCATTTTAACTTCTTGAAGATGGGTTTCTAGGTCAAAAGTCTCTGTCTGAACCACAGCATCTTTATGGAGAACTTGAATTATTTTTTCACAAACAATTTTTAGTTTTTCGGGGGGACCAGAGATAAAATCATACATGGCAGGACTATCAACCATATCTCGAAATTGATCGATAAGGACTTCAACATCTTCATAGTCAGGCTCGTTAGTATAAATTTCGTGCAGGAGCTTATTTGCCTCCTTCAACTTTCTTGCATCTAAAAAACAGAGTGCTAAACGATATCGAATCTCTAAGGTACTCTCCTTTTCGACATCGATCAGAGGCTGAAGTTTAATACTCTTTTGATAGAGAGCAACCGCCTTTTCTTCTTCTCCTTTTTTCATGAAATTTTCTCCCTCTAGGAGGGCTGCTTGGATTGTCCACTGAGGGTCTTTCAAGAGAGGGTCTAGGTATTGACTGAGATCCCTATCGAGTCCACTCTCATGATGGATCGAATCCGCTATCGCAAAGTTTAACTCTGGAGTCACAGATAACAGTAACTCCTTTTCTAACGGGGGAATGGCACGGGCGTACTCACCTAGATGATACAGCGACAAACCCCAGTAAGAACGGACTTTGTCGGTATACTCTGGTAAACGTTCCAAGGTGGCAAAATATTGCATTGATTCCGCATAACGTTCTTCTAGGAACGCTATTTTTCCTTGCAGAAAGGTTACTTTCGGATTTTGAGGGATGGCATCATGGCAAGCTTCTACCATGTGTTTTGCTTTGGAAATATTTCCCTTCTCGATAAGAGCCGTCGTAAAATTCAAGAGATGCAAAGAGTTCTCTTGGGATCGATCGACTTTATCAATTACCTTATCCTTCTCTAGCTTGGTATAGATAGAGTATGCATTATCAAGAGAGTCGATCTGTGTGTAAAGAGCGGCTAGTCTAAGCGGATATTTAGACGCACGGGGAAATTTTTTCATTAATTTTTGACATTTTTCTATCTCTTGTGTTGGATTTTTTGAGATAGTATGGGCGGAATCGTCAGGGGAAGGTAGCCCCAAGAGATTTTGAAGAAGACTCTTCTTTCTTGTTTCTTGATGCTCTTTTGTATTAAGGAGAGTTCCTACGCCCTCATTGTGCGAGAGAACCTTAGTGAGAAAAAAAATAAACACAGAGATACAAAAAATTGAAATAAATACGACAAGCATAGAGTCCCCCTCTCCGCTACTATGACCATCTATAATCGCCAATGAATATCGCTAAAAACCTCTTTTCATTTCTAACTAGATCTTTTCCGTCGATCTATCGTCGCTGAAATACCCATTTGATTTCGTGTTTTTTTTGCTAAACCTCGTTTGTAGCTCCTCGCCTTGTCAACAAAGTTCTTCATTTTTTTGAAATCGATTTTTATTAGAGGTACCTAGAAGAGTAGCGGGAGGGGAGTATCTATTCAAGCGATAGTAAAATAAATATTAATTAATACAAAAAAATGGTGTTTGGTATAGAGAAGAAAAAAATATAATAAATTACCATTATTTATTTTAGGGTATGATAAGTTTTTTAAAAATAAAGAAAGACGAGTTACATATTGGATCTTAGCAAAATTCGACTGTTGCAAAATTGGGGGAGCAAAATTTGGCGAGCAAATTTTAGCGAGAACGAGGAGATGTGATATTGATTATTTAAAAAG
>CAZATZ010000320.1:0-1964 GCA_964488175.1 uncultured Spirochaetales bacterium | reverse complement strand
AAAATATGCTCTCCTGCCCTATTCTCTCTCTTAAGTATCTCCTTTTTTTTCGACTCTACTTCACTTTTTACAAAATCGATAGCGTCGACGAGAAGGGGATTGGAAAGATACCACAAGATTTCATCGATCAACTCTCGCAAGCGAATACCTACAACCAAGAGTTTCCCAAGGCGAAGGAGGAGTTAAAGAGTCTACCTTTTGTTGATTTTCACGAGAGGGGAGTCGATATCTTTGTTCCCGCTCTCGATAGTTTTACTCAACCGTACTGGGATGATCTCATCCAATTTAAGAGCATAAACACCAAAAATTTTAATCTTTCAACCGTTGAGATTTTTTCAGATGGTAAGGAGTTCCAACTCCCCGAAGTCCGATTAAAAAGATTCTCTGCGGGGAAATTAATCAGCGTTGAAGATACACTCACCGAACGTCTTGGACTCTTTCGAAAAGGAAAGGGAGTTGCGAAATTTATTTTCCGAGATGTCGAGTATTCATTTCCTATCGGAGAGGGAGATTTTTTTAATCTAGAACCGAGTATCTTAGGCGTACCAACTATCGATAGTATCTTTTCACTAACGGAGTGTGAAATCTTTTTTGTGACGATTGAGAATCTTTGGGCGTATTTTTGGGCTCGGCAGATTAACAAAAAAGAGGGGTTATTACAGGCCTATTCGTATTTCTTAAAATTAGCAGAACCAAAGAGAGAGATCATCTACGCCGATATCTTGAAGCCGACGATTCCTGAGGAATCCGTGTTGATCCACGATATTCTGACGGGTTTTTTCTACGACTGTGAGGACTGGCACAACTTGAACTTTGTCCTTGCCCACTACCAATCTGAAGTCAGCCCCACCCTTCCCCCGTCGTACCTTCAATACGTCGATGCGATAAAAGATCAAGAGACGACTCCCAAAGAGGTTGAAGTCCATTTTGATTTTTCAGAAGTTAGAAAAATTAATTATGAAAAAGGAGAGCTTATCTCTCTTCACGGAATGGGGTTTCCTATCGGCTTGATTGAAAAAGGAAGTGTCGGAATCGCCCATATCTCCACGAAAAATCTCGAGATCAAATTCTTGGAGATACTGGGGAAATACGATCTTTTAATGCAGGTTAGTCTCTATTTAGAGAGAGAGACAAATCTCATCTTCTTCGCTCTAAAACCTTGTGAGATCGTCTTCCTTCCCAAAAATAGGGGGGAAGATTTTTTACAGGAACGAGAAAAAAATTTTCCAATGACCCTGATTAAAAGTCTAGCCAGATCTCACCTGAGAGCGTTTATGTTGAATAATATTCAGAGAGGGCACTCCCCAGAAATTCGAATTCTTCTTCTCCTCAGGCACCTCGTCTATTTCAATAACGGCTCTACTCCCGATGACCACGGGATCGTCCGTGTCGATCTCTTTCTCTTTCTACAGGTACTCTTTCCCCTTCAGACAGGAGTGATGCTAGAAAGAAAATCATTTCAAACACTTCTATCGCTTCGGCGAATGAGTTTTATACATCTGACACAAGAAGAGATAGAGATCAATTTTCAAGGATTGGTCAATAGAACAAATCGATGGTGGAAGCTGATTCTTCACAACCAGAAAATTAACGAATAACTCTCCCCAGAAGTATTTCGATCTCCCTCTTTTCTTTTTCAAAAGAGAGACCTCTCCCGCTTTCACAACGACAACGACAAGACAAGACAAAGACGTGACGTGTCGGGAGTAGTGAGGAATTTGACGACCCCTACTCATAGTAGACTTATGAGCAGGGGTATCGGAGAGGGACTTTTACATCCCCTCAGACAGGTGTGCGAGTGCTAGAATAGCGTCCAGAACAGAGACCCAAAATAGCTTATCTGGGTCTCATTCTAGAGAACTTCTTACGCTCCGTCGTTGACCGTCTGACCGTGAATCTTACGATACTCCGTAATCTTACGTTTCAGAAAGTTAATAACCTTGGTTATCTTAATCTCTCTTGGG
>CAZATZ010000319.1:0-1965 GCA_964488175.1 uncultured Spirochaetales bacterium | reverse complement strand
GGAGGAGAGATAGAGATCGCTTAGACACTATTTTTTTCATGAAAAATATTTTATAGGTCTTTTTTCTCAGAAAAATATCTATGAAAAATAGAAATATTATCGTATAGTGAGTTTAGGATTTTTATAAAAACAAACACGGTTTTATAAAAAAAAATCAACGAGGATCTTCGTGAAAGAAATAGATGTAAAATCAGGGAACTCTCTTCGTCGATCTCATCGTCGATCTTGTACGGGACTCCTTTTTGCGATCGCCTTGCTTCTCCTCTCCTGTGAGATTCCCAAGAGGCAGGCTCTACCGAAAATCCCTCTCGACCAGACCGTAAAATTTGTCACAGGGTTAAAAATTCTCCGAGATCAACCCAACGATACTCTTACTCTTCAGTGGACGTTAAATGAAGATAAGATCTCTACCCTCTTTGAAGGGCTGACGGTGCTGATAGTAGAGAGAGAAAATCCCTCCGCCACCCCCCTCTTTGAAAAGCGGTTTGAGACCTACCCAGAGTTTAAAGCGTGGTTAGACAATCCCGCCAATCAAAAGATTAAACAGAGTTCTCTCGGGGATAAAAACTACAATTTTGAGGTAGTGGAGGACGTTGTCTACTACGGAGAGATAAGAAAGTACACGACCTATGATCTTGAGATCCCTAAGCTAAATGGGATAAATTTGAAGGATTTGAACGTTGTAGGAAGTGATAAAAGGCGAGAGGCGACGGGGGGGATTAAGGCGAACATAGAGCTAGAAATCCCTAGAAATTATCCAGATCTCACTCGTGAACTTATTATAAATGTGTACGGTGGGAGTGCGGTGAGTGGAGATCCACCCCTTCAAACACTTAGTTCTCAGTTTTTTAATATTGACACTCCTACGGCGGGTGACTGGGAGGGGAAATTTAAACTACAAGCCATCTATGAGAACTCAGAGAAAACGATTCGTTGGATTACCAAAGAGACCGACTTGTCGTCTCTGCAGATTGTTAGTGATATCACATCCGCGGTTAATGTTCCCAATTTTGTCTCGATGCCTAGCTCTCGTGATCAGTCTTATGTCTATGACAGTCCAGAGACGTATAACGAGAGTGTTGAGATGAAATTTGAGTTTCCCTTGGACGCAACAAGAGGGGGAGTTAAGCCTAAGTTAGAGTGGAGGATTCTCGATAGTACGAGTACCGCTGTCGCACTCTTCGACTCTTCTGGTGCTTCTCTTGGAACGAAACAGGTTCTCACACAAGCCGAGGTAACAACTCTTGTCACCGCCGGTACTGGAACAATAGAGTTGAATCCTTTCATTAGGCGTAGTTCGCTGAATGTCGATGACCCCTCCGAAGATTACCAACTAGAGATGACGTCGATCCTGCCGGCGGCAGATCCTTCCAATGCGAAGAGAGTTGATATTCCTCTCGATACACAGACGTACACGGTTCCAGCTATCCAAACTTTACATGGGTTAAGAGTGACAACGATGGTGGTGGGTGATAGTAATCCAGCGACAAAAGAGAAGAAATATTTTTTCTTTAGCTGGGAGAATGAACTCGAACAGTATATTGGCGATTATCCCAACTCCCTCACCTTCACACCTCACGCCGTCGCTAGTGGAGGGGGGCGTGGAGATTATACGACTCCTTTCTCACTTTCAGCCGCTGATCCTGATCTAAGTGGCGGATTTATAGGGAATAATACAGGTGCTAACGAGATTCGAGTCCTCGGTGCTTACGATAGCTTTGATGCAAGGAGTCAAGAGATAGAGGTCGTTTATCCTCAGGGAAAACTTACGTACGAAGGAATCGATGTCGACTCTTTTTCCGAGCCGATCGTAACTATCACGAATCAAACGGTAGGAAGTAGCGCAACGAATAGTACGGTAGATATCGAAGTAGATTGGCGAATGACGACAACTGCCACTGCCGCCACCACCGAGTATGATTTTGCTGTTAGGGCTGTCGCTGGTCTTTCGTTCTCGACAGGAAA
>CAZATZ010000318.1:0-1978 GCA_964488175.1 uncultured Spirochaetales bacterium | reverse complement strand
GTTTATCGCCTTGACGACGGTACATATCAACCACGCGCATACTCACATTTTTCGTGCTGCTGGGTAAACCAAGAAAACCGCCTGTAGGAGTGTTGTTCAAATTTGGCCACCCAAAGAAACCAGCAAAATTCCCCTCGCTGAGACGACAGACATGTCCGTTAAATATTTTATCGGTTAGATTCTCTCGAAAGGGGTACTTATGTCTCTTCTGATAGAGAGGAATCGTGTAAGAGGCTCCAATTCCCGCTGGTCCGTACCAAATCATATCATCTCGCCACGTTTTCTGTAAAACTTCGGGGGGACAATTGTCACTGCCACTAACGTTAAGAGCACTCAGATCATCAATCATACGATTGACCAAGGCGAGGGTCTCTACTCCTTGAGCAGGATCGGTGTGATCATAGAGAAGACCGTCGTGAGTTCTTGGACCTGGGTAGATAAAGGAGTCGCCCGTCTGCATCGGTAACGGTTGCAGACCAGCTTGATTCATTACTCCAATAATGTCACAGAAAAAGGCCGATTTGGTAATCTTTCCCCCTTTAACGCAGTGAAAATCAGCAAATCGTAAAAAGGTAATCCGATTGGTTGCTGGAATTCCCAACCACGGCTGAGAGAGGACTCCCATAAAATGTCCCATATTAATCGTCCAGACCTCGCCCTCGGTCTCATTATGTTCTGAGATATTGTTTCCCGCAATAAAGATATCCGACCTTCTTTGTAGAGAAGAAAAGGAGTGGTAGAGTGGTTTCCACAACTTTTCAACCGCCTCTTCTGCCCCCTTTAATTCATTAAAAGGATAGACAGCGTAGACGTGGTAGTCCTTCTCCGTATGCTCCTTAAATACCTTGGGTAAGGTTTTCTCATTGGCTCCAGCAAGAGCTTTATAAAAGGCGAGAACAACCTCTTTCTCTTTCTGAAAATTATCCATTTTCATCCTCCCTATTTTTCTAGCTCGGTTCTTTCTTCGCACCCACTCTCTCGCACATCATCTCCGCTCTTTTCCAAACAACAGCATGAAGAGGGAGAGGGCTTTGCAATCGGAGTAGTCGCACTAGGCTGTATCTGATTTTTCAATTGATAGAGAACGATTTGTCGCATGACATCGAGTCCGTCAAAGGTAAGCCACTCCTCCGAGATTTGTCGGTTGATAATCCTCAAGTGAGTGATAGCACTAATGATAACGGGCGCGTTGGAGGGGGCCCCAAAATATCCAAAGCCATCGTGCAATCCTTGTAGACGCCACCGAAAAGAGATATCCCAACTATCGCTGTCCTCTTCTCCTACCTGGTTAACCGTGATTCTCTCAGGAACAAAGGCGGCATTAGCGAAAGAGGCGAAGAATGAGACCAAGAGACCTTGAATTGATTGATGTCCAACAAGGGTCTTGTTATCAATAAAGTGGAGTGTCGCATTCTCGTGGTATCTTTGAGAGACCTCGTTTAGCAATTTTCTACCATAAATCTGATGAAACGTCTCAAGTATCCACTCTCCGATACTCGCATCCTTTGCCTTGTAGTTAATCGGCTCGTACTGTCCTTTTTGAGACTCTGGTAGTCCAAACGAACTTTGAAGAGTCGCAGAATTCGGGTTCAAGGTTCCCTCGGCCATCTTGGAAGCGACCTTCCAAGGATCAAGTCCTAGCTGCTTCACAATCCCTAAATTATCACGAACCAACCACTCCTCGTAGATACGATTGTCTTGAACGGCACAGTCAACAACGGTTCGGAAACTAACCTTTTTTCCCGTCGCTGGAGACCATCCACTCTCTCCCAAGTTCGTCGCCGTCGATAAGATCAGGTGTGAAGAGAGAAACCCTCCGTTCGGAATGGGTGACCAGATAACATTCTCCGCCATTAATCGGCGATCTGGAAAGGTATGAAGAGTCTGTAGTGTATTACTCACGACCGCTTGAACGCCGACGAGATCGCTACTACCTAGATGCATTGTTACGCAATTTTGATACGTATCGTAAATAACA
>CAZATZ010000317.1:0-1982 GCA_964488175.1 uncultured Spirochaetales bacterium | reverse complement strand
CCCCTCCTTTTTACTATCGATACGAGCGTGTGTCAATTCTTTATTTTTTTAGGTTCAATCCGCTGGGATTCTCCTTGAGATCTCTTCAAGCTTTAATTTTTTTATTGGCAAATTAGGTCAGTCTTGTTTTTTAATTTCGTCATTGCGAAGAAGACAAAAACCGAGTTAATATGTTTTTATCGATAAACAAATTGAGAGGTTTTTCAGAGGTCGCCTCAAGAGGATCTTTTACACCTCGGTAAAAAGAGGAAGGGAGATAGAAGATGAGAGATTCACTAAATGTAAAGTCGGAGATCGGTCATCTCAAAAGTGTTTTACTGCACCGTCCGGGGGCGGAGGTTGAGAATCTCACCCCTAACGTTATGGATCGACTTCTTTTCGACGATATTCCCTATCTCAAGGTGGCTCAAGAGGAGCATGATAATTTTGCAAAAATACTAAAGGAGGAGGGAACAGAGGTTCTCTACCTTGAGGATTTAATAGAAGAGACACTGGAAAAAGATGCGTCGGTCAAAGAGAGTTTTATCAAAGAATTTATCTCTGAGAGCGGAGTCCATGGTTCCAAGATAGAGAGTGCTTTCCAGGAGTACCTGACTGCGCTACCGTGTCGTGAAATGATATTAAAAATGATGACAGGAGTGTGTAAGGGTGAGTTAAAGGGGTATATGGCCTCCTCTCTTTACGATCTGGTAAACAAAGAGTATCCCTTTTTTGCAGAGCCGATGCCCAATCTCTACTTCACACGAGACCCCTTTGCCACCATCGGAAATGGAGTCTGTCTCAACCGAATGAAGGCACTAACTCGGTGTCGCGAAACCCTCTTTTCACACTACATATTTAAGTACCACCCCCGTTTTAAAGGGAGTTCGGTTCCCTTTTGGTATAACCGAAAAGAGGAGACTCACATAGAGGGGGGTGATCTTCTTCTTCTTGGACGAGGGGTTTTAGCGGTCGGTATCTCAGAGAGAACCGAGGCGTTCTCTATCGAAAAACTAGCGAATAATCTTTTAGGAAATCAATCTGACATTGAGATTCTTTTAGCTTTTCACATACCGGCTAGGCGATCATTTATGCACCTTGATACCGTCTTTACAATGATCGATTTTGACAAGTTTACAATCCACCCCGAGATTAAAGAGCCTCTTCAGGTCTATGAGATAACAAAGCCCTCTGATACCTTAATTACAAAGGAGATGAGTGATACACTTGAGGTTATTCTTAAGCGTTATTTGAAGAAGGATATAACCTTGATCGAGTGCGGGGGGGGAGACCCTATTGCGGCCCAGAGAGAGCAGTGGAACGATGGGGCGAATACTCTGGCAATCCGTCCGGGTGAGATCATCGTTTATGAGAGAAATCATCAGACCAATCGGATACTGAGAGAGCACGGCTTAAAATTACACGAATTGCGGGGATCGGAGTTATCTCGTGGCCGTGGAGGGCCTCGTTGTATGAGTATGCCACTGTTTCGAGAAGATTTAAATTAGAGGGAGAGATTCCTAGGGAGTATGATTAAAAGAAGAAGAGTAGTCTAGCTCTGTATTTTAAGAGCATATCGAATTAGAAATGAAAAAGAGTTTTTTAAGAGGTACCTATTTATTGAGACGAGAAGGAGTTTGATTATGCCGGTCAATTTACGTGGAAGAAGTTTTGTGAAGTTACTCGATTACACCCCTCGAGAGTTCGAGTTTTTACTCGATTTGGCTCGGGATCTAAAACGAGCTAAGTACGCTGGCACTGAGCAACCAAGGTTAAAAGGGAAAAATATCGCCCTTATTTTCGAGAAGGCGTCGACAAGAACTCGTTGTGCCTTCGAGGTAGGTGCTTATGATCAGGGCGCCCATGTTACCTATTTAGGGCCCTCTGGCTCACAGATGGGAGAGAAGGAGTCGGTCGCTGATACGGCTCGTGTTCTTGGGGGTATGTATGACGGAATTGAGTTTCGAGGATTCTCACAAGAGGCGGTTGAGATACTCGCTGAA
>CAZATZ010000316.1:0-1987 GCA_964488175.1 uncultured Spirochaetales bacterium | reverse complement strand
CGCACCTCCCACAGAGCCTGCCATCTCACCCTCGCCCTCGGAAGAGGTGAAGATCGCACCTCCCACAGAGCCTGCCATCTCACCCTCGCCCTCGGAAGAGGCGAAGATCACACCTCCCACAGAGCCTGTAATCCCACCCTCGCCCTCGGAAGAGGTGAAGATCGCACCTCCCACAGAGCCTGCCATCTCACCCTCGCCCTCGGAAGAGGTGAAGATCCCACCTCCTGCGGAGTCTTAAACCTCTTTTCCTCTTGGTAGGAACGTTTAAAACTTAGACTCTCGATTTTGCTTGAGGCTCTACGAAGGGAATAGACTCTTGATTTAAAAGGTATCTCTTCTTCTCAAGCCCCCCCGCATAACCGGTAATCGCACCCGTCTTTCCTAGGACTCTATGGCAGGGAATGATTAGCGAGAGAGGGTTCATCCCCACACTTCGACCGACACCACGGGCCCCTTTTTTATTCCCCATTCTCTCAGCAATCTCTCCGTACGAAAGAGAGTTCCCAAAGGGAATTTCTGCGACGATCTTCCAGACATCTCTTTCAAAATCGGTTCCTAAAAGGAGGTAAGGCAACTTCTTAATCGCCGTGAAATTCTCTTGTGTGACCTCTGTCGCGTAACGTTGAAGGAGGGCTTCGGTACGCTGGATGAGGGGGTAACTCTCCTCGAGAGAGACGACTTCAAGGGTGAACTCTCGCTGGATTCGTTGGTGGAAAAAATCTTGTTTTTTCTTATTACTCTGATGTGAGCAGGCGAGAAGAGAGTCCTCTGTGGCGATTAAGTAGAACTCTTTTAGCGGAGAATTAAATGAAACGATAACACTCTGTGCGACTTTTTTTTGCATTGATACCACCTCTGAGAACTCAATAAGATCTGGGAAGAGTTTTAAAACTACTCTCGATGTTGATGAGATTTTTGGGAGAGGTCGAAGAACCGATTGGTAAAATGGATGAGAAGAGGGTTGGGAATCCAACGGTTAAGAAGGTGAAGTAGCTTTGCATCCCTCCCCGTATAGAGAAGAGAGAAGCGAACACGGCGATAATTTCTCTTAGAACCTCTCCGTATTACTCTCCAGATAACGTGGCTGACGACCGAGGGGGGAGCGTTTAACGTCGATTTTCTTCGATACATCGAGTTTTCAAAAGCACGGTAGAGGTTTTTCGTTATCTCATCGCTCTCTTGATTTGGCTTTGTGACAACATTTTGACCAAATCGAGTCTTTGTTCCTCCCGGTGCGATGAGGGAGACACCAATATTCCAATGAGCCAGCTCATAAGCGAGAGAGAGGGAGAGGCCGTTGAGGGCAAATTTAGACGAGACGTAGAGAGAGTAGAAGGGCATCGCCACCTCTCCCACGATACTCGAAACATTAAGAATCAGTCCTCGTTTCCTCTCTTTAAAGTGGGGGAGAACACCGTGAATCATCTCAATCACACCGAAGAGATTTGTCTCGAACTGCTCCCTTGCTTGTTCCGTACTGAGTTCGCTGAGTAGTCCAACTTCGGCGTATCCAGCGTTGTTGATCAACACATCCAATCGACCAAAATGGGAGATTGAACTCTCAACCGCTTCGGTGATAGAGTCTTTGTCGGTGACATCGAGGGGAAGCAGAAGGACGTTGGGTAGAGAGTGAAGTCGCTGTAACTCCTCGCTCTCTTGGTGGATCTGACGCATCGTCGCCGTGACGGAATACCCTTTTTCTGCTAAAAAAAGGGCTGTTGTCGCTCCTATTCCGCTCGAACATCCAGTAATTAAAATGTTTTCTTTTTCTGACATTCTCTCTTCTTTCCTCTCAAGAAACTTACCGTACCAGAATCACTCTACTTTTGAAAGGGAAAAAGAACAAGAATTCAGATGATTTTTGTCGACTATGATTTTAGGGTATCTCTAAAAAGTCGAGTTAGAACTGAAAAAGGGTTTTTTAGAGGTACCCTAAAGAGATTTATTTCGTATAAATCGTTATAGTTTAAAAGATCTCTAAAAATCG
>CAZATZ010000315.1:0-2012 GCA_964488175.1 uncultured Spirochaetales bacterium | reverse complement strand
ACGCTGAATTGACAGAAAAGATCGAGTTAGAACTGAAAAAGGGTTTTTTAGAGGTACCCGAAAATATTATCTCTCTTTTTTTAGGCAAAATAGACCTCCGGCTAGCTAGTAGCAATAAAAAGTATTGAAAACTTTTGTATTCCATAGTAGACTAGTTTTTGAAATTAAGGCTATTTTAATCAAAAATGATACGACAAGAGAAGAGATTTAAAAATCCTCTTGAGAGGGAAAAAGAACCCCTTTTTCCTGCGTGTTCACAATGAAGTGACACCTCCTTCGTACTTTATGCGTAATATTGACGAGAATATTGACGATAATATTAACGATAACCGTGTTATTTTAACGCTTCAAACGGAGAGTTATCGAGAAAGTAAGGGGCCCTCTAAAAAGTCGATGTCAGAAGAGATCGGGTTAGAGATAAAAACGGCTCTTTTAGAGGCACCTGTAAAGTAAGCACGGGAAAAACCCGAAGTTTTTAGCCGCAATGGTAGGAAGATATTGTGAGTATCTTTAAAGTTCTCAATTGTAAAGCTGGTACCTATATCACAATCGCTGGTCGCTCTCTGGAATTTTTTTATATTATCCAGGCGGGGCAGGTAGCGAGTGTCGCAACGGGGACGAACCGAGAGACTCTTCTCAATCCAGGCGATTTTTTTGGGTTAGAGTCCTGCCTCTCTTCCTCCCTCTACGATCAAGAGGACTACGCCGTCACCGATGTTCAGCTCATCTGTGTTCAAAGAGGAGACGTTCTTCTCCTCTTTCAGAATGTCCCCTCGATCGGCATTAAAATCATGAACTATTTCTCCTACTCTCTCAGAGCCATGGGAGATCAAGAGATGGCTCTTCTTACCACACAAAAAGCCAAACCGCCAAACTCTGCGGTTTTAGACGAGGAGACAGAGTCTCTCTTTAATGCGGGAACCTATTTTTCACAAGTTCCAGAGGGAGGGAATTCCGCCTTTCAATACTTCTCTCTCCTCCAAGAGAAGTTTTTAGACAAGTTGACTCAAGTCCAAAAGGATAAAGTAGAAAAAGCGCTGGCCTCTCTGAGCAAAGTGGGGTTTACCCAAAACGCCCCCTACCCTAACACTCTCACCTCCCTAACGCTCCCCCCACATACCCACGTATTTGGCGAAGGAGAGACGGGGAAACACCTCTTTCTTATCGACTCGGGGAGTGTTGAGATTTACCGGTTCAACGGAAGCAAGAAGATTGTTATTGAAAAACTAAGAGAGGGTAGCGTCTTTGGAGAGATGGCTCTTCTCGAGTCAAAGCCCCGTTCGGCAGGAGCCGTTATTGCTGAAGATGAGACGCGTCTCACGATCGTTCCTCAGGGAGAGTTCGAAGAGCTAATTAAAGGAACACCTAAGCTCGGGGTTCGTCTCACAGCACTCTTCGCCGACAGGGTGGGAGATGCAAAAAAACGGGTCCGAAATCGAGGAATTGTCAATAAAACGACAAGGCTCTACGATATGATTCTAATAGAGTTGCAGCGACATAAGATCGATTTTGACGCTCCCGTTGCCTACGCTATCGAACTCACCCCTAAAGAGTTATTTGCAATGGCGGGCTTGACGGAACAAGAGGGGTCGACTATTGCCAGATCGATCGCAGTAGAGACAAGAATGGACTTTAAAAAAGATGAAATTTATGTCCCAAATGTAAAAGATTTTCGCCGAGTCAGCACGAAGTACCTCAATAAATTAACTAAGACGAAGACCTAAACGACGAACCAAGATCAAGAGTAGTACCAAGAATAACTCTAAAAATGAGTCGCTCTAAAAATTCGATTACAGAAAATAACGAAGAGATTTTTTGGTAAGTTGAGGAGTTGAAAACGGAGTTTAGCCAATGTTTACCACGGGGCTAAATGAGTATTTCAACCAAGCCATAACAAATCATGGGATTGGCAAAAAAGATCGAGTTAGAACTGAAAAAGGGTTTTTTAGAGGCGTATTTAATAAACATTCAATAAAAATGAGAACTAGATTGACGACTCTCCTTCCTTTACG
>CAZATZ010000314.1:0-2014 GCA_964488175.1 uncultured Spirochaetales bacterium | reverse complement strand
TCTCTAAAAAATATCTTTTTCATTTCTAACTTGATCTTTTTCGTCAATGCCAAGGCCTGTTAAGACTAGGCTGAAATACTCATTTAGTTTCGTACTCACAGTTTGGTTAAACTCCGTTCTCAATTCCTTGTCTTGCCAAAAAATTTCTTCGTCGTTTTCTGAAATCGAGTTTTTAGAGGTACCATTTTGAGTTTATAACAGACATTACAACCGTGATAGGCGTAGAAAACGTGGCAACCGACTTGGGAATAAACCCAATTTTTTCTTCACAAACCAAAGAGAACCAAAAAATATTTTATTGCATTTACACTTCTTTTCAAGATCCTAGAAAGAGTTTGACCGTATATTTTATCAACTCTTCTCCGCTCTCTTTTTCGTATGGCTATCTATGCTTAGCTATTCAAAAAAAAATAGGAGTCCTATTTCTAAGACTCCTATTTTCAATAAGTATCCTCAACGAATCCTCTAGGTCGTTCCTTTGACCGTCTCTTGAGTTGATGCTTGAGCGGCTCCTTGAGGGATTCCCGATTTTCTCTTAGCTCCCATCTCTGAGATGGCGGTGAAGAGTACGTCGGTCGATGAGTTAAGACCAGTTTCGACGGAGTCTTGAATCACTCCAATGATAAATCCGACACCGACAACCTGCATGGCGACTTCGTTGGGAATTCCGAAGAGGCTAGCGGCGAGGGGGATGAGAAGAAGTGAGCCTCCTGCGACACCCGATGCACCACAGGCACTGACGGCGGCGAGAACGCTTAGGATGAGGGCTGTTCCGATATCTACCTGAATTCCTAGAGTATTGACGGCGGCGAGAGTTAAGACCGAGATCGTGATAGCCGCTCCCGCCATGTTGATGGTCGCACCGAGGGGGATTGAGACCGAGTACATATCTTTCTCTAGACCTAAATCCTCACATAGCTCCATGTTGACTGGGATGTTGGCGGCTGAACTTCTCGTGAAAAAAGCGGTGATGCCACTGCGGTTGAGGCACGTGAAGACGAGGGGGTAGGGATTTTTGCGAATCATGATAAAGGCGATGAGGGGATTGACGACGAGAGCCATGAAGAACATACACCCTAAGAGGAGCGCTAAGAGTCGTCCGTAATCCGCCATCCCAGCGATACCACTCGTTGAAATCGAGGTGAAGACGAGTCCCATAATTCCAAGGGGGGCGAGATTGATAACCCACCGCACGACCTGTGAGAGTGCTTTTGAAAAGTCTGAAATCATCGTTTTGGTCGATTCGGGTGCGTGTTTAAGGGCGATTCCTAGGAGCAGAGCCCACGCGAGTATTCCGATATAGTTTGCGTTGGCAAGGGCTTGAATCGGGTTATCAACGACGTTAAGAAGGAGTGCTTTCAGAACCTCAACGACCCCTCCTGGAGGTGAGATACTAGCACCAGCTCCTTGAGCGAGCTGGATCGTGACGGGAAAGATAAAACTACCGATAACGGCGATAAAACTAGCCGCAAATGTTCCGATGAGATAGAGAGAGACGACCGACTTCATGTTCGTCTTCTGACCGCTCTTATGTTGTGATACCGCTGACATGACTAAGAAAAAGACCAAGATCGGGGCGACCGATTTTAACGCTCCGACAAAGAGTGAACCGAGAATTGTTACGGGTCTTGCGAATTCTGGAATTGTGAGGGCTAACACAATACCGAGAGCAAGGCCTACGATCATCCTCTTGATTAGACTGAGTTGATTCCACTTCCGAAATATATCTTTCATAACGCTACCTCCTGTCATAGACGTGAAGAATAAATAAGCATTTATCTTAATGTGCGAAAATGCCTTATTTGTTCTTCTCCGAGATTGATTCCACTAACAAGCGTACCACGCTTTTTGGGGTTTGTCAACGTTTAATTGTTATCCGATTACCGAAGATGGGGGAGGGTTGGAGAGGATTTTCGTGAGGAGCTTGAGAGGTCTTGGGGGGATCTTAAGAGGATCAGGGGGAGGTACTCTTATTTTTGCAAAAAAGCTGAGATTCGCTCGAAGTCTTGAGTTG
>CAZATZ010000313.1:613-2039 GCA_964488175.1 uncultured Spirochaetales bacterium | reverse complement strand
ATAATAATGACCTTTATTACAGTCGTTAATTGGGTAAGCTAACTCCCTTGATCCAATTTCTTCCGATCGATGAACTATTCCGCTTACAGCTGTAATTTGCTCCTTACATTTTTCAAATAACTTAGACTCTACACCTCGCCTTAAAATTCTGCAACTTAATAAAAAAGTGTCAATTAAAAAGGAGTCATTTCTTTTCTCGAGAATCGCTAAGCCCGTTATTCCTTCATTCGCAAACTTATCTTTGTAATTGACACCGATGACAGTAAACAATTCTGACTCAACAAGCTGAGAGATATCACCCTCAGTATATCTCTTTGTCGTTAAATTGAACTGATTCGTTTTTTGTGTCATTTGAGCATATCGTTGAATAAATCTCTCATCATCAATGAAAAAATTTATCTCTATCTTTAAGCTCTCCAGAAATTTTTCATACGATGTATTTTTTTCAACACCATCCCTTTCTAATTTTGCTTCATATTGTTTCTGTTTTTCTTTATCCTCCGCAGTTATATTTAACTTTGTAAAATATTGATTTACTACCTTAAGAAACCAACGATTTAAAGTGTAAAGATTCTCGGGGAACTCAGGAACATGAACATCGGGCAAAAATTCTTTTACTAAACTTCTTTCAACAGGATTATCGTCGATAAAAACAAGAGAATCTTCTCCTAAATCCAACTCGTTAGCGATCTCTTTGATATTTAATGGTTTATCGTTCCAATTTATTTTTCTTATAATAAAATCATCTTCTTTGAGCACGGAATTCGGATGGTTTAAACCCAATATCCCGTCGGTATAATTATTCTTTGAACAGAGAGCTAACAGGATTCCCAAATCTTTTAACCTTTTAATGTTTTGCTGAAAATCAAGGTAGACTTTTCCTATTCCGTCATTTGAGAGTAGAATCTCTCCTTCTCCGATAACCCCACCCCAGAGAGTATTATCCATATCAAGTACGAGAACTTTCTGGCTTCCGTATCGATATGTTTTAATAAGGCGATTTAGTTCATCAGCAATGAGTTTAAATCCACTTCGATTATACTTTATTCTTGCCAAATACCAATATTTTTCATCTAAAACATCTCTGTGCTTACACAGCTCATAAAATCGAGAAGAAAAAGATTTGAGTGCTTTTCTACTAATTCCAAGAGCTGTAGGTTGTACGTCAATTCTTTCTTTAAAGTTTCATTTAAAAAGCTATCAAGATAGTCGGGAGTAAATGAGACGCTGTTGATGATCAAAGTTTTGTTTGTTTTTGCACTAAAAAAATCAATCGCATCCACCAACTCTTCAAACGGTAACGAAAACTCATTGATATCAATAAATAAAAAAACAATCTCGCTTTCACTCGTATATAAAGATGACGTCTCATTGAGGAAGTCGAGCATATAACTTCCAAAAGCACCATCTTGCACGAAAGAGTGTT
>CAZATZ010000313.1:0-603 GCA_964488175.1 uncultured Spirochaetales bacterium | reverse complement strand
TAAAATTTTAAACTATCCATATTTATATTACTTGCTATTTCAATAAACATTTTATCTCTCATATAGCTTACGAATAATCGCAGTTGGTCTTCTTTTCACTTCAATAAAGACCTTCGAGATATAGATCCCGACGATTCCTACAGAAAAAATAGTAAGCCCACCCAGTAACCAGATGGAAGCGATCAAAGAGGCCCAACCTTCTATTGAAATGTCTAAAAATATCTTACGGATAATAATAGACATGACAACAGCGACCGAGACAAGACTAATCAATCCACCCAGATGAAAAACAAAGAGAAGGGGATACGCCGAAAAAGAGGTAAGCGACGTAACAAAGAGGGAAATTTTACGCCGAAGGGTGTAGGCGGAGGGACTCGTTGAGTGCTTTGTGATCGTGATTGCTCTCTGAGTAAAACCAGTCAGTACAAAGAGGGCGAAAAGATTTAGCTCTTGCTCGGGGTGCGTGACCAACGACTCCACGTAATCTCTGCGCATTAGTCGAGTCGTCACCATGTTGGCTGGGATTCGGACATGGGCTATCTTGTTGAACAGTTGATAAAAAAGATGACCGCTAATCTGCTCAAACCACCCACCTTTACGCCT
>CAZATZ010000312.1:0-2044 GCA_964488175.1 uncultured Spirochaetales bacterium | reverse complement strand
GCATTGACCATGATGTAGGTGTGCCAGAGGAGAAAACCACGTCGACGCAGTCACGAGGCTCGAAGATTGAGTCCAAGAGACGGGAAGATCGGGGGGAAGATGTCAGAAGAAGTTGACCAAAAGAAGACGAGTGTTACAATGTAGGTTGGGTAGAAACCAGCCAGAGCGGAGAAGAGTTTTCAAGCTCTCTCAACCCCTTGCTCAAAGAGAATTTCTAAAAAAGGAGAACCGATGAAACAGATAAATTTAGCCCTCATCTACGGAGGGCGTTCTGATGAGCGTGAGGTATCCGCCCTCTCAGCGGCTGCGATTTTTAACCATCTCAGTTACACAAAATACAATATTATTCCCATCGGTGTTGCCAAAGACGGAAAGTGGTACTGGCAACAGCTCGAGATTGGCAGGGAGTATGAGAGCCTGCCCGTTGAAGAGGAGCCTTCAAAACAGATCTCTCTGGCTCCGGGAAGTGGCTTTATTCTGGGGGCTTTGACGGGACGGATGCGACAACGTCTCTACATCGACGTGGGTTTTCCTATCATCCACGGGTTTGAGGGAGAGGATGGGAAGTTGCAAGGACTCTTGGAGATGATGAATATCCCCTACGTGGGATCAGACGTCTTCAGTAGTGCCTTAGCGATGGACAAGTCGGTGACGAAAGATCACTGGAAGAGAGAGGGATTTCCTCAGGCGAAATACACGACTTTTTCCAAAAGAGAGTGTCTCGAAAAGGGGGAAACTCTACGCAGAGAGGTCGAGGGGGAGTACTCCTACCCTCTCTTTGTCAAACCGAGTAACGGTGGCTCCTCTCTGGGTATCTCTAAGGTCTCGAAACCGGAAGAGTTCTCGAGTGCGATCGAAATCGCCTTAAAGTACGATAACAAGATCCTTATCGAAGAGACGATCGATGGGCGAGAGATAGAGTGTGCTGTCATAGGAAATGAGTCGGTCGAGGTCTTTGGCCCTGGCGAGATCTCCTTTGAAAAAGAGCCGTTTTACGACTATCACGCTAAGTACGAGATGGCGGATCAGACGAAGTTGTTGATACCTGCGCCTCTCTCCCAAGAGCTACGTGAGGAGGTTCGTGCGTTAGCGGAGCGAGCCTACCTCTGCGTGGGTGCGACGGGATACGCCCGTGTCGATCTCTTTCTGACCAAAGATAACCGCCTCTATCTCAACGAGATCAATACGATTCCCGGTTTTACTACGATGAGCATGTTTCCTCTCTTGGTCAAAGAGGGGGGTATCGAGTTTTCTGAGATGCTTAACCGACTCATCGGTCTCTGTTTGCCACCCAAAGGGGATCTCTAAATAGAACGGTTGACGGAGAGCGCATCGGGGGATGGCGAAAGAGAGAAAAGAAGTCGTATGCGCAAAAAAATGGATAAACCAAAAAATACACCAAACAGGGTATGTCGATGGATAAACGGTCTATGCCGATGGATCGGAGTTGGCATTCTAGGCGTTCTTTTTCTTGCTGGTGCGCCTTTTTTCATCGAACGCCTCGCTTTTTTACACGGCGAGTTATTTGCCTCTGAAGAGAACACTTTAGATGCAAAGGACTTTATCTCCCTCGTTTTTGCGGTTTTGACTCTAGGGGGTCTCGCATGGCAGATTAGTCTGACGAATAGACGTATCTCTCTCACTGAAGAGAGCGTTAAGATTAACACTGAGAATAGCCTATCTACTCAGATCAAGGATAGCCTTGAACTCTTGGGAAGTGCATCAAAGGTGGTACGTATCGGGGGAATTGGTCTCTTGGGCGATCTCGCGATTAGCAACGAACGGTACCGAGAGCGGTTTTTGATGCAACTTTGTGCGCATGTCAAAACCAGTAGTCCGCAGTGGGCAGATCCCCGAGAGGATAAAGAAATAGATGAGGAGATACGAGAGGATAAAGAAATAGATGAGGAGATACGAGAGACCCTCAATGCCATTATCAAAATAAAAAATACCGACCCAGAACTGCACATAGATTTGCCAAAGACCAATTTACGAGGTGCTTTCTTGTACGGAGCTAACTTGAGTGGAGCGAACTTGAGTGAGG
>CAZATZ010000311.1:0-2068 GCA_964488175.1 uncultured Spirochaetales bacterium | reverse complement strand
CCTCTTCGGTGAGATAATCTACACACAACTCTTTTATTTCTAGTAATTCCATTCTTATCTCCGTAATTTAGGGTCAAGAACATCTCTTAGGCCATCTCCCAAAAAATTGAGAGACAAAATGGTCAGCATGATTGCTAAACCAGGGAAAATTGTGAGGTGTGGGAAATCCCTGATGTATTCACGTCCCGTGGAGAGAATCGCTCCCCATTCGGGGTTGGGTGGTTCAAGTCCTAGTCCAATAAAACTTAAGCCAGCGGCGATTAAAATTGCAAAGGCGACTCCTAGTGTAGACTGAACAATCAAAGGAGCTAGGCTGTTGGGAAGGATGTGTTTAAAAATAATGTAGGACTTACTTCCTCCACTCGCAACACTCGCCTCAATGTAATCCATCGAGCGGATGCCCAAAACCCCTGCACGAACGACTCTTGCGTATTGGGGAATCGCTGCAATTCCCACTGCGAGCATGAGATTATCCAATCCTGGACCGAGAGAGGCGGCCACTGAGATTGCGAATAAAAGCTGTGGAATAGACAAAAAAACATCCATGACACGCATAATAATGTTGTCTGTCTTGCCTCCATAAAACCCAGCAATTGCTCCTAAAATCCCTCCAAAAAAGAGAGCGATCCCCACGGAGATAAATCCGACAAGAAGGGAGATGCGACTTCCGTAAATAATACGGCTTAGCAGGTCGCGACCGAATTCATCTGTCCCAAAAGGGTGTTCCCAAGAGGGAGGGGACAACGTATTCAATAAATTTTGTTCGGAGTAGGAGTAGGGCGCAAGTACCTCTGCAAAGATCGCAACGAAAAGCATAAAGAGAAGAAAAAATAAGCCAAAAAGAGCCGTTTTACTGCGTCGCAATCGTTTAAAGATGATGAAAAGGTCTATTCTTTTCATGATAACCCCTTTCTATTTATATTGACTTTTTATTCGAGGATCTAAGGTAGCGTAGAGAAGGTCTACGAGAAGGTTAACGATACTGAATGCGATGGCAATGAATAAAACTCCCCCTTGCACGATAGGGAAGTCTCGCATCTCGATAGATGAGACGAGAAGGCGACCAACCCCTGAAATCGAGAAGACAATCTCTGTCAAAACAGCTCCTCCTAAGAGTCGTCCGAATTGAATTCCAATGATCGTGACGACGGGAATCAGTGCATTTGGTAAAGCGTGCTTGAGTATGACGGTATTTTGACCAGCTCCTTTTGAGTGTGCTGTGCGTATAAAATCTTGCCTAACAACTTCGAGCATACTCGAACGGGTCATTCTTGTGATCACGGCTACGCTTTGAGCCGCTAAAGTCACCGATGGGAGTATCATCGAAATAAAGCCAGCACCACCGGAAGGGGGGAGTATTCCCAGATAAACTGAAAAAAAGAGGATTAAGAGAAGACCAGACCAGAAGACGGGTACTGAAATTCCTACCATCGCCAAGAGAGTAACAAAGTGATCAAAGAATGAGTACTGTTTTACGGCTGAGATAATACCAAAAGGAATCCCAAACAAAATAGCGATGGCGACCGACATCAGAGCAAGTCGAAGCGTTTGGGGGAACGCCTCGATTAATTCTGTAAATACTGGGCGATTGGTAGTGTACGAACGCCCCAAATCTCCTCTCAGTGCGTTCCCGCAGTAACGAAGAAATTGTGTAAAAAAATTGTCGTTTAACCCCATGGTTTCACGAAGTTCATTGACAGCCTCTTGAGAAGCTTGTTCTCCTAAAATGATACGAGCAGGATCCCCTGGAGTGAAGAAGAGCATTGTAAAAACAAGAAACGTAACTCCAAAGAGAACGGGGAGAACGTTGATCACTCTTTTTATAACATACTTATACATACAAATGTAACCCACTTACCTCCACGTAAACGTGGTCTCAGAGACTCGCCAACGACAATCCTTATTCTTCCCAGTAGAGAGTGTAAAGTTTGTGGTACTGAACTGGACTTGGAGTAAAGCCTTTTAACTTCGCATTCATCCCAAAAGTAATGATTGTATTCGCCAAGGGAACCCAAGGTGTTTCTTTAACGAGAAGTTGTTGCGCACGCTGAAAAAGCTGTTCTCTTTC
>CAZATZ010000310.1:0-2091 GCA_964488175.1 uncultured Spirochaetales bacterium | reverse complement strand
TTAAAGGGGGAAATATCAAGAACTCTCTTTTTTAGGCGCCTCTAAAAAACTCTTTCTTATCTCGTCCCCGATTTTTTCGGATGATATCTTGTCGTCTTGTCGTCGTATTCGTTGTCGAAAAACTAAAAAGCATCCAATAATTCTCGATAGTCGTAGACCTTATTTTTGACAAGAAGAGTCAGCTCAGACTCCCAATCGAGACGATTATAAGAGATCTCAAAGATAGCAATACCCTCTTTATAGACGATCTCTTGCCTCTTCTTTCCATCAGGGTAGTAGAAAACCTCAAGCTCTAGACGTTGATTTTTCGCGTAGCTCTCATAGAGGGGGACGTCATCGGCGTCGTAGCGATACTTCCACTCCTCTTCGTCTCCGCTGAAAGTATCGATCGCAACGACGCTCACCGCTTGGTCTAGCTCGTTGTACTCAAACTCACGAATCTTATAGAGAAACCCGTACTCAAGGTAGGAGATACGGGTAAGAAGATCTCCTTGATACTCGTAATCTTCGCTCTGTCCACTCTCAAAAGAGCGAATTTCTCGCGTCAATTTTCCTACCTCATCGTAGACCTTCTCAACCTTTTTACGAATGATTCCCTCTTCGTAGAGTGTCTCGAGTCGAATTAATCCCCTCGAATCGTACTCTGTTAACTCTTCGATCCTAGCCCTTTTTACGATCTGATAGAGGGGGTGATCTTGGTTTGTCCCCCAGTAAATTTGTAAATTAGGATCTCGAATAACGGGAAGAAAGTCGGGTGAGATCTCTTTTTTCTTCTCCTCTGGTTCTGCGGAGTCGGAGTTCTTCTCTGGTTTCTCCGAAGGATTTTTCCCCTCTTCTAGATCTCTCTGATTCGCCAGCTCATCGCCCTCTTGCGTGTTCTCTTTTTGAGTCTTCTCAGAATTCTTATTCTGAGCTAACACCACCTCTTCGGGGTCTTTTTTCGAATCGAGAGGGGAGGGCGTGCTATCACCCTCGTCTGATGCAACAGCCAGCTCTGAGCCGTCGGTTGACTCTTGACTCTCTGCTATCTTTTGCGTTTCGGTGTCGGATGTGGTGTCGGATATTTTGGTTTCGGGAGTTTCGGGATTCAGATTTCCAGCCAACTCTGTTTCCGTTTTCTGTTTCGTTTCGGGGGTTGCCTTTTTTTCCTTCTTAGGCTCAATTTTTTTTCGAGAGAGGGAGCGGAGAGTTCCCTCTTTTCTTAACGAGACGGTTGTTATCTCGGCCGGATTTTTTTCCTCTTTTATAAAGGTAGAGATCGTATAGACAAGAGGATTCTTGTCGTCGTAGGAGTACGTATCGGTTTGAATTAAATTTCCCCGTTTATTATAACTGCGTATTCTCGCAATTCGACCATCTTGTAGGTAACTCCTATTTATAATATTTTTAGAGAGAGTCGAGTCGGGAGTTAGTCGGAAAAGTTTTTCATTCTCCTGCAGGGAGTTCTTTCTCCGCAAGAGAGCGCGTTTTTGAAACCAAGCATCCGAACTCATCTCGAGGAGGGTGACTCTTCGAATATCTCTATAACTACGATCGCTTTGAACCGAGATCTGATCTATTTGGGGATCCAAATCGTAAGATGAGACAAAAGAGAGGGAGTTGCGACGAGCCTGTACGGCGGTTTGAATCAGAGAGATCGAGAGTCCGATAAAGAGAAGAATTCCCAGAGACCAAAGAACCCTCGTCTTTGTTTGAATCGAAAAATCTTTCTCCTCCCGCTCCAAATACGAGCTAGAAAAAAATGAGAGATACCGGCTCTCTTTGATAAAGAGGAGGATTTTCCTGAGTTTCTTTTCTCCTTGGACTCTCTGAGAAAAGAGGTTACTCTCCTCTGAAAGACGATCGAGAAGAGTGCGATCTAAAAAAAGACGCCCCTTGTGAAAGAGGCGGCGGATAAAACGGTCTATTCGCCGAGAGACGGTCTGCCAATTTTCAAATCGATTCATATCCTTCTATTATCGGAAAAATCGAGGGAAACCTTCGACTTGCGAATAGGGTACCTCTAAAAAACCTCTTTTCATTTCTAACTCGATCTTATTTTGCCAACCCTGATTTTGCCAATCCTGCGTCACTGAAATCGATTTTTTAGAG
>CAZATZ010000309.1:0-2114 GCA_964488175.1 uncultured Spirochaetales bacterium | reverse complement strand
AATAGATCTGTAAAATATTTAGAACAGTTACCAAAATAGCATTATAAACCAATAAATGCTAAGCGTCAACAAAGTTTTTTTTGGTCGGACTCCAATAATAGCAAATCAAGCACGCAAATCAAATTTGCTCCATTTTCTACAGTCCCTTCTCTAAAGAAAGAGAGTGTCAAAGACTCTCTCTTTTAGAAATATTACATTTGTGTAATATTTACATTACATTTGTGTTGCTTTTATTTTTGAATCCCAATATAAAGGAATGCATAAAATATTTTTTTAGCTTTAAAGAGATTTAAAGGGGCTAAAAACGGAATTTATCACGGAATTTATCAACGAGATTGAACGAGTCTGTCTTTTAGAGAAAAATGGATTCATGGATTAATTAAAAGGAGTTTTAAAATGGAACTTGGGTTTAAAAATATGATGTTGAAGAAGAGTTATTCGGTTATTTTGGCGATAATTCTCTCTTTTGTTCTTTTTTCCTGCACAGGAAAAAAAGAGACGGAGGAGGTTGGATATCTCAACTCGAAATATCTCTCGTCTGATGAGGCGAATTTAGAGATACGTGACGCTAAAGGGAAAAACGGAATGGTCGCTACGGCTAGTCCTCTCTCCTCAAAAATAGGACTGGATGTCTTGCAAAAGGGTGGGAACGCTGTTGACTCAGCTGTCGCCGTCGGTTTTGCCCTAGGACTCGTTGAACCCGTTGCTTCAGGCCCTGGAGGGGACGGCTTTTTTCTCGTGAATGACGAAGAAAACAAAAAATTGGTCTATTACGACTTTAAAGCGATGGCACCAGCGGCTCTTACAGACGAGTATTTTAGAACCCTCGAGCGGAGTGAGAAGAGAGTCGGTGGTCGGGCGATGCTGATTCCTGGTGCGGTGGCGGGATGGTTGATGGTCCACAATGATTTTGGCTCCATGCCCTTAGGTGAACTTTTGGAACCCGTGATTCAGATGGCGGAAGAGGGGTTTCAGGTAACGCCTACGATGGCTGCGATGTTCTTTGATAACTTTGACAAGCTAACGACCACCGAGGAGACGATACGAGTCTTCACGAAAGAGGGGTTGCCCTATGAAGAGGGCGATTTGTTTAAAAACCCCGATTACGCCAAGTTGCTGAGAATTATAGTTGACAAGGGTGTGTCCGGTTTTTATGAAGGCGAGGTGGCGGAAGCTCTCGTCTCTACAGTTCAAAAAGATAAAGGAATTATCACCTTGGACGATCTGCTCGCCTACGAGGTTGATGTCATGAATCCCATTGAGACGGATTATCGGAACGTGCGAATTGTCACGGCACCACCGGTGAGTGCCGTTGCAGGGATTCTTGAAGCGATGAATATGATGGAAAACTTTGACTTTTCAACGGTGGACTCCGACTCGGTTCTCGGAGAGCATATGTGGGCGGAGACATTTAAGATCATGAACGCCGACCGATACAATTTAATTGGCGACATGGATTTTGTTGATGTTCCGTTGGAGGAGATGATTTCGCAGGAGTGGGGAGATTTACGCTTTAATGATATCTCAGAAACGGTCGTTGTTGAGCTTCAGGAACCCAAGTATCCAGACGAGGAGTTGAGTGGAAGTACATCTCATATTTCCATCATCGATAAAAATAATCTGGCTGTTTCTCTGACTCAGACGGTAGGAAATTTTTTCGGAAGTGCCGTCACTGTCGAAGGGTACGGATTTCTTCTCAATAGCCAAACAACCAACTTTTCAACCACTTACCCTGTGAACGCTGCTGCGCCCTTTAAAAAAGTAAGGAGTACGAAGAGTCCTTCGATGATTCTCTCCCAAGAGGGTAAGACTCTAGTAACACTGGGTACTCCTGGAGGTGCGAGGATTCTAACGACCACGTCACAACTTCTGAATAATATCATCGATTACGATATGGATATACAGGACGCAATTTCGGCTCCTCGTATCTATCAAAACTACAAAGGCCCCGTTGTCGTAGAGGGACATATGCCACAAGAGACGATTGAAGGACTTGAGGCGATGGGTCACGAAGTAGACGTTAAAGGGGTGATGGACCTCTTTTTTGGTGGGGCGCAAGCCGTCGTGAAGGATCCCAATACGGGTGAGTTGCACGGTGGGGCCGATCCTCGAAG
>CAZATZ010000308.1:0-2117 GCA_964488175.1 uncultured Spirochaetales bacterium | reverse complement strand
GAGAACATCCCACCCCTCATCAAGTTTGTTGACAGCAAAAATAACTCTGATTCTATTCTCTTTGTCTTCCAGAGAATTGAGCTGTAACTGTATCTTTTCGACATCAGTATCCCTGTTAACATTAATGATGGTTTTTTCATTAAAAGAGTGTCGCAAAGTAGAACAAAGAGAGTGTTTATTTTTCTCGATAAAATCGTGGAGTAGGATGGAAAAACTATTTTTTTCTACCGATAAAACCTCTACAATCTCATCTAAATCTTGTACTTGTAAAGAGCCAAGTAAATCTTCTAATTTCTTATGATTCTCTTCACTTTTTTTAATAGTATTACTTTTGAAAAGAATAACGGGTTTGACAGATAAACCATAAGATCCCGCAATCGAACGACGATATTCACTCACGATGAGTCCTAATAACATGCGGTTTTCTAAACTAAGAGTCGTATCCACAACCCGAATGTTTTTAGCATAGCCGTCATCTTTAAAATTTTTAAGGTTATAGCGAAAAACTACCTTATCTTTATATTTTTGTAAAATATCTTTATTAGAAAGATTAGCCGTTGCCGTCAGTTCAATAAGATAATTTTCAGTGTTTTGTTGAAAAAGCTTTGCAATCGTATCTTCCCACGAGCTGAACAATTCTGTCTCACTACTTTTTGTGCCTGTGCTATTATGGTGAGCTTCGTCGGCGAGGAGTACGATTTTTTCTTCTTTAAAATCATCAAACATGGGAGCATTTTCTTTTTCTGTTGTCAAAGAGGAGTGCAAACCCTGTATCGTTGTAAATAAGATGTTGATGTTTTCTTCGTCCGCATCGTGTATCGATGAAACGGCTCTGACGCTAGGTCGTCTCCCATTAATTTCTATGCTTGAACCGAACAGATACTTTGAGCTTACCGTATTGATAAAGTTCTGTTTTGTCTTTTCAACAATATTGCTAGAATTTACAAAAAAGATAAATTTACGATATCCTTTTTCATAAAGATAAAGGATAAGACACGCCATAATCAAGGTCTTGCCCGTACCCGTTGCCATCTCAAATAAGAGATGATTCTCATGGGGTCGCTGCTCGTCTTTTTCCCAAAATAAAAAATATTTGAGAGCCTCTTTCTGATACTCTCGCAATGTATGTTTTAAGTTGTTAGAAATATAGGCGGGTAGCTTAAACTCTTCTTTGTTGTATCGTAAAGCAATGCGATATTGATCAAACAGTGTTTGTATAGGCACATCAAATAAATCGCTCATAGTTTAATCTCTTCTTCTATGTGTTTTAAAATTCCATCAAATGTGTTCACTTCTCTGTCAATAAATATGACTTCTGCGCAGTTGTTATCGTTAAGGATTTTATCTTTTAGTAAATGAAATAATAGCCTCGGTTTCGTTAATTCTTTCGTTGATGGACGAGAAGACGGTCTTACACGTATCCCATCATTTGTAAAGATAACAATTTTACTATCTTGACAATAGGGTTCTACAAAAGGCAACAAAACCAAACTTAGATCCCCATCTGATAAGCTAGATTGCCGAGAAGTCTCTTGCAAATAGTGTTTTTCTTGAGCTTGCTTATTTGCCTCGTAGTACTCATCTAAATGCATAATAACTTGTTGGTAAGTTTCAAAAAAGATGTCATTAAAAGTCTTGGGATGAGGTGTTTTACATTTTTCATTGATAAATACATCTACTCTCCGTTGCATCGCATTGACTGGATTAGGCTCCTGATTACGATCACGATCAGGATGAGGATTGGCCTTAGGCTTAAATTCATCTTTTAAAATCGTTGAAGTAATAAGCGAATATTGTCCCAACTCTTCCAAATGATCTACAACGGTTTTTTCTCTTCCTTTGACTGCATTCTCTATCGCATTAATCCAAACATTACTATCGATGAGAATATACGTGTTCACAGGTAGCTCCTATTAAGTAGAAACTGCTTTGCGTCATCTATCTTGTAAACATTCCCCGCCCACGTCCTAAAAAACTTCTTGCTATCGATTATATTTCGCTCTTTGGCGTATAGCATTAAATGTGTATGACTGATACCGTTAGCCAAGAGAGAGAGATATTTATTATAGCCTCCCCCCCCTGATGATTTGTTGTCTTTTCGTGTCTTGAGCGTTGGT
>CAZATZ010000307.1:0-2117 GCA_964488175.1 uncultured Spirochaetales bacterium | reverse complement strand
TATGGCGAGTGATTACGTCCGCACAGCGGTTGCCAAAGGGAGGACGTTTCGGGAGTCGATGTGGCGTCACGCCTTTCGTAACAGTATTATTCCTATCGCCAGCGGTTTTGGGAGTATTATCACGATCTTTTTGAGTGGCTCCTTTCTCATCGAAAAGATATTTAATATTCGGGGGATGGGGTACCTCGGGTACATCTCCCTCGTCGAACGAGATTACCCCGTTGTGATGGGAATTTTAGTCCTTTCATCCCTCGCCTCACTTTTAGGAAATGTTCTCTCTGACCTCTTGGTTGCCCTCGTCGATCCAAGAATTCGATTTCAGTAAGTACCTTTTAAAAATCGGTGGAAATAATATGATCCTCAAAAAGATAGTTTCTAACGCTCTCCACCCCCTCAAAAAAGAAGAGAGTCCGCAGAGAGTCGATGTGCAAAGTTCGATCGCAAGGGAGCGTTGGCTTCGCTTTAAAAGCATACGGAGAAGTTACGTCTCTCTCTGGATTTTTATCGGGCTAACCCTCTTTGCGACCTTCGCAGAATTTTTCATCAATTCACGACCTATTGCCCTTTTTTACGAGGGAAACCTCTACTTTCCTCTCTACGGGAAATTTTATTCGGGAGAATTTTTTGGTGAGGATTACACCCACGAGACCGATTATCGCCAATTGGCGAAACGACTCAACGCCAAGGGGGTTAAAGGGTGGGTTTGGATGCCTCTCGTCCAGTGGGGCCCCTACGAATTTGACCTAGAAACGACCTCCTCCGTCTCTCAAGAGAAGAAGAGTATCTTGCCCTCCAAGGCGGAGAGAGGGAATCTCTACCCCCCCTTCGCCCCCAGTCGACGCCACCTCTTGGGAAGCGATCCGAGTGGACGGGATATTCTTGCGCGTTTGGTCTACGGATTTCGCTACGCTATTTTTTTCTCTCTTGCGGTTACGGGACTCTGCTACCTAATCGGAGTCGCTGTTGGGGCGTTGATGGGGTACTGGGGTGGGTGGTTTGACATCGTAATGCAACGCTTGATCGAGATACTGGGACAGATCCCCTACCTCTACGTCATCATGATCTTGGTCTCGATACTGAAACCCTCTCTGGGACTCTTTATCTTGATCAACGTCGTCGTTGGGTGGACGGGCCCGACGTGGAATATCCGCGCCCTTACCTACCGAGAGCGGGAGAAAGAACACGTCTTAGCCGCCAAAACGATGGGGGCTTCGACACGGAGAATCATTACCGTTCACATACTCCCCGACCTCTTAGTCGTTTTGATTACCACCCTCCCCTTTTCCATCATCAGCGGAATCAACGGATTGACCTCTCTGGACTACCTAGGGTTCGGCTTACAGCCCCCCACTCCGAGCTGGGGAGAGTTGTTGAGGGTCGGTCAAGAGAATCTCCAATCACTCTGGATACTCTCCTCCGTGGTTCTCTCAATCGTCTTGGTGCTTGTCGTGGTTGCGTTTATCGGAGAGGGTATCAGAGAGGCGTTCGATCCCAAACGGTATACGAAGTACGAATAGGGGGGGATGTTGACGGGGAATTGGGGGAGATGACAGAGGGATATAATGGGGGGAGATTATGGATACGAGTACAATAATAACAGTCGTTCTTTCTGGGCTAACTTTGCTTATTTCTTTGCTCTCTGCGTTTATGAGTTACAAAGCTCAACAGAGCATCAAAAAAGAATTAGAAAATAAAAAACGAGAAGTGTACGAAAGTATGCTTGAAAATTATCTAAAGCTTTTTTTTGGGAATGATAACTTAGAAGAGAAGGGAAAAAATAACCAGAACTGGCTAGAGAACCAGCAACTTGAGGCTATAAAAAAACTTCGGTACAATTTGTTCCCTAAAATTATATTATATGCTTCTCCTACCATCATTACACTTGTGTTAAAAATTTCAGCGAGAGCTTATAATATGCCAGAAAAGACAGATAACAATTGGAGTAAAAAGACTTTTTTAATGGTCACTTCTCTCAGTAAATTACTAAGAGAAGATCTTAAATTGAGCAATAAAAATTTAGGAGAAGAGAACAGACATATACTAAAATTTTATCTGAACGATTATGATGATTTTTTTAAAAAATGATTCTTCTCGCTCGAAAGACGCAATAAAGTAGG
>CAZATZ010000306.1:0-2135 GCA_964488175.1 uncultured Spirochaetales bacterium | reverse complement strand
CAGAGAAATGTATTTTCTCATCGGAAGCTCGTTTTTCAAAATTACGTCTGTGAAAACACTCTTGAAACAGCTTTAAGAGTGTCTCAACTGAAAATTTTGAAAAAAATTAAAAGAACAAGAAAGGAATATGTCTGCGATATGGCTAAAAAGAAATTTAAAACAGAGGTTAACGACCTACTCCACCTTATTATCCACTCACTCTACTCGCACCCCGAGATATTCTTACGCGAATTAATCTCTAACAGCTCCGACGCTTTAGACAAGCTCAAATATCTCACCGTCAGCGATGAAAAACTCAAAGATCTCTCATTCACTCCCGAGATAAAAATCGATATCTCAGACGCCGACGAGGAGTGGTTTATTCTCAGCGATAACGGTATCGGCATGAACCAAGAGGATTTAGAGACCAATCTCGGAACGATCGCACGCTCTGGTACAAAGAGATTTCTCGAGCAGATGGGTAGCGAAGAGAAAAAAGAGAGCAACCTAATTGGACAGTTTGGAGTCGGTTTCTACTCGCTCTTTATGGTCGGAGACAAGGTCGAGGTCATCAGTCGCAAAGTAGGCGAAGAAGAGGCTTTCTGTTGGACAAGTGATGGAAAGGGAGGCTACACCGTTGAACCCGCTCAGCGCGATGAGCAGGGAACGACGATCCGAATCCATCTAAACGAAAAAGGAAAAGAGTTCCACAACCAGTGGCAAGTCAAAGAGGTCACCAAAAAATACTCCAATCACATCTCTTATCCTATCCGCCTAGAGTTCATGAGTTCTCGCTACGAGGGTGAGGGCGACGATCAGAAGAAGATCGAAGAGAAAAAAGATGAGGTCATCAACGAAGGCTCTGCGATGTGGAAGCGACCAAAGAGTGAACTCTCTGAGGAAGACTACAAGGAGTTTTATAAGACGCTAGGTCACGATACCGAGGATCCTCTCCTCTGGATACACACCCACGCCGAAGGAACCCTCGAGTATTCAACGCTCTTCTATATCCCTAAAAAAGCCCCCTTTGACCTCTTGCGAGCCGACTATCAAGCGGGCGTCAAACTCTACGTAAAAAGGGTCTTTATCACCGACGACGACAAAGAACTCCTACCCGTCTACCTCCGTTTCGTGAAGGGAGTCATCGACGCAGAAGATATTCCTTTAAATGTCAGTCGTGAGATACTCCAAGAGAACCGAGTCCTCTCTTCTATAAAAAAAGCGTCCACGAAAAAGATTCTCGACGAATTAAAAAAACTGTCGAAAAAAGACGCAGAGGGATTCAACCTCTTCATCGACGAGCATGGACGTCTCCTCAAAGAGGGACTCTACATGGATCACGAAAACCGTGAGCCACTCCTCGAATTGGTTCGATTTAAATCGACTTCGACAGAGGGGTATACCTCTCTGGCAGAGTATAAAGATAGAATGCTCGAAGATCAAAAGAGTATCTTTTATATTGCCGGTGAAAACGAGCAAGCTCTTCGCCACTCAACTCTCTTAGAAATTTATAAAAAGAAGGGCGTTGAGGTCTTAATCATGGATACCGATATCGACGAGGTCGTAATCCCCTCGATCGCTACCTACGCCGAGATTCCCTTCAAAGCGGTCAATACCACTGGTAGTGCCGACGAGTTAAAGGGTGAAGAGAAGGAAGAGGAAGAGAACTCCGAGGAGACAACCTCTCTCTTGGAGAAGATTAAAAAGATACTGGGTGAGAAGATAAAAGATGTCGTTGTCTCTCAGCGGTTAGTCGACTCCCCCGCCTGTATCGTAAATGATTCTAACGACCCAACGGCTCAAATACAGCAGATGATGAAGGCGATGGGACAAGATACGGGAGAGAAAATCAGACCGATCTTGGAGATTAACCTCGATCACGATATCATAAAAAAGATGCAGGGGTTAGGCGAAGAAGAGGAACTCTTCTCCGATGGATGCTGGCTTCTTCTCGATCAATCACTTCTCAACGAAGGGGTTCAGCTAGAAGATCCAACGCTCTTTACCTCTCGATTGAACAGAATTTTGAAAAAGGCCATTTAACTTAGGGTACCTCTAAAAATAGATTTCAGGGGATAAAGAAGAGATTTTTTACTCTTGGAAAAGAAAAAGAGTTTTTTAGAGGTTTCCTGTATATACTGGTAGGGGACGAGCGA
>CAZATZ010000305.1:0-2141 GCA_964488175.1 uncultured Spirochaetales bacterium | reverse complement strand
AGAAGATCTGTTGATGGAGAACATGATCGTGATGCCGATCTCCTACCTTGTTCGATCCGTTCTGGTAAAGGAATACGTGAAGGGCTGGGAGAGAGATATCTTGGGAACTTGGTATTTGGGAAATGTGAAATTAGATAGATAAAAAAGAAAACAAAGAGGAGGAACAGAGGGCAAACGTAAGAAGTAAAAAATTTGAGAAAATGATTAGTGATAAATAGAGGGCATGACCCTAGAAATAACGAAACAATGAGGAGAAATTAAATGAAGATAACGTGGAAAAATTTAACAATATCTTTTCTCGTCACCTTTTCACTGCTTTTAATGGCCTGTGGTGGAGGTGCTAAAGAGGAGATGTCGGAGAAGAAAGTATTGACCTTTAACATAGGGGCAGATCCTAAAACGATAGACCCGCAGTTAAACTCAGCTAGCGACGGAGGATACGTCATAAACAACACCTTTGAAGGTCTTATGAGAATGGATGCGGATGGTATGGTTATGCCCGCTACCGCCGAGTCTTACGAACTCTCCGAAGATGGTAAGACGTATACATTCAAGATAAGAGAGAGTGCAAAGTGGTCCGATGGCGAGCCTGTTAAGGCGAGTGATTTTGAGTATGCGTGGAAAAGAGCGCTGGATCCGATGGTCGCTTCGGAGTATTCATTTCAGTTATTCTACGTCGAAGGCGGACAGGAGTACTTTAACGGTGAGATCGGCGTGGAAGGGGTAAAAATCCAATCGCTGGATGACAAGACTCTTGAGGTCACACTCGCAGCACCAACCGCCTACTTTTTAGCCCTGACAACTTTCTATACGCTTATGCCAGTAAGAGAGGATATTGTCGCTAAAAAACCAGAAGGATGGGCGAAGGATCCCGAATTGGCCGTCTCGAATGGTCCGTTTGTTGTCACAGAGTACATTCCGAGTGATAAGATCGTCGCAAAACGAAATGAGTACTACTGGAATGCAGACGAAGTGGAGTTGGACGAGGTCGTCTTTACAGAGATTGTAGAGGCTACCACAGCTCTGACAGCGTATGAAAACGGAGAAATAGATCTCATATTATCTGTTCCTTTGCAAGAGATTCCCCGATTACGACTAGAAGACCCTACGATGCGAATCGAGCCGTACGTTGCGGTCTATTACTACATCTTCAACGTAGACAGGGCTCCGACAGATAATCTAGACGTAAGAAAAGCTCTTACCTACGCCATCGATAGAACAGCGATTGTAGAACAGGTAACAAAGGCTGGACAGGCACCGGCTACGGGGTATGTACCTCCAGGACTCTCTGACTCTCAAGGAAACGACTTTAGAGAACTCGCAGGGGATTATGGTATCTCTGTGACCGCCGATGTTGAAAAGGCGAAGAAGCACTTGGCGATGGCTGGATACCCCGATGGTGAAGGTTTTCCAGAAATCACCCTTATGTACAATACCAGTGAAGGACACAAAGCGATTGCAGAGGCGATTCAAGCGATGTGGAAAGAGAATCTTGGAATTGATGTGGCTCTCTTAAACCAAGAGTGGGCAGTCTTTCAGGATACAAGACACGTTGGAAACTTCGAGATCGCAAGGGCTGGTTGGATAGGCGACTACGCTGATCCTATGACATTCCTTGATCTATGGACCTCTTATTCTGGTAACAACGACGCGCAGTGGAAATGGACTAAGGATGGAAAATTCCCTGAGAACAAGGAGTACGACGAAGCCATTGAAGCGTCTAAACGAACCCTAGGCCCCGAAAGAGATGCGCTGCTCCTTAAGTCGGAAAATTTGATGATGGAGAATCTAATCACGATGCCCATCTACTACTATACCGCCGTATTTATGGTAAATGAAGCGGTAACAGGATGGGAGAGAGATATTCTAAATACTTGGTACTTAGGAAATGTAGAATTGGATAGAGAGTAAGAGAACAAGGGGCGGGAGGATGAACCCCGCTCTTTGATCTAAGGGGATCTCTAAAAAGTGCGATCTTTTTAGAGATCCCCTTCAAGGAATAACTAGAAATAGGAAAAATAAAATGAAGACAACTTGTACGGCTTGGAAAATTTGCACGACTAACACGATTAACATAAATTGCACAACTTGGAAAACTTTGATGATACCCGTTTTAATCGCCTTTTCACTGCTTCTAATGG
>CAZATZ010000304.1:0-2146 GCA_964488175.1 uncultured Spirochaetales bacterium | reverse complement strand
GAACCAAAAGAGATAATTGCCATTAAGAGTGAGAGAGAGTCAGCCTCTCCCCGAAGTTCTTTTTCAGAGGCAAAGGCGTAGATCGACCAAATCTGTCCCGTTCCGAGTAGGTCAGCTTTATGGACATAACCGATAAACTTTCCGATCGAAGGAGAGATAGCCTCGACAAAACCGTCCCCCTCCGCCAAGATGGCTTCGATAGATTCGGGAGCAAGAGCTATCTCATCCACCGGTTTTCCCAGCGCATCTTCTCCGTATATATCTGTGTCGATAGCAACAACATTTCCCCCAGCATCAGAGATAAGAATTCCCCCCGTCTTAAACTTTTCATGGTGAAGATCAGTCATTATTTTGGAAAAAGTGCGGAGATCGAGAGCCGCCTCAATAAGCCCAAGGACATTCTCTCTCCTCTCATCGTAGAGAGGAGCACTGACCGAACTAACAACCGGACCAATCGAAGAGGTGTAGGCGTTATTCATCAAGATTGTTCCAAGTCCTACCTCCTTCTCCTTCGCGATCAGATCCACATAGAGAAAGTCTTGAAGAATATCTTCATCTCTCTCTGTCGGGTAGAAAGAACTTTTGGGGATATCACCTTTTTTGGCTGGAAACGTGTCGTGAGTCAGAAGAAATCGCATATTTTGATCTAAATCTCGATGAGCGGGATCGGTGAGTTTGGCGACGTAGAGATAGTCGATCGTAGGCTGCCACCGAAGAAAATTCTTCAACTCCTCTGACAACCTCTCTTTGTCAAAGGCGATTCCATTTTCAAAACTGGAGGTGTAGGAGTCTGTCAATTGATTTGACAAGGCGGTGACCGCCGTATCAAAGATCTTCGTCCTTAGTTGAAACTGCGTTGTTACTACCTCGTTATAATCTTTTGCCTGTCCCATAACAGAGTTAGTTAAGTAGCCATCAAGCCCCACAAAAAGAGCCCAACTAATAGCAGCAAGAACTACCGCAGATAACGGAATAATCATGAAGAAAAACTTGGCGTAAAGACTTTTCAAATTCTTATAAAAAAACATTTTACCACTCTTTTACCTTACTTATACTACGAAGAAACTTATACAATATTAAAGAAATAGTGTTAAATGCTCTATTTCTTTAACCTCTTTAGATTATATATATCGGCTTTTCCTACAAGGCTAAAGTTTTTATTTTTTTTATTTTACAAAAAAACTTCTCAAATCATTTCTCTTCCTATTTCTCACCTCGTTAATACGCCCCCCATTTAGCCACTTCTAAACCCCTTCTACAACTCTAAGGCGATCGATTTCGTCGACTTCAAGATTTATTATTCTTCTCATCTCGCTCGGAAAAATCCGTTTTCGGTTACTTGGGCTGTCGGACTTATCCTATTAAATTTGTCTTGTTGAATTTGACTTGTTGAATTTGACTTGTTGAATTTGACTTGTTGAGTTTGGCTTATCAAAAAATATCTTCGGTATTTTCTAAGATTGAATTTTCAAGAGAAACCCACTCGTTGCAAAAAAAAAGGATCGTTGGAAAAAAAATTCCAGCGATCCTTCTTGTAAGCTCTCTATTCGTACTCTATTTATGCGTTATTCACGTGTTTTAAACTTCTCTACCTCATGCGACATCTCGCCCAAGTTCTTCGTATTGTCTTGAGTCAACAGGTTTATCTCTGTGACAGCACTCACGACCTCGCTCGCTGAACTTCCCATCTCTTGCATACTGTTAGCGAAAGTCGCCATCTCCTGGACAACCCCTCCTGCTCTCTTTAGATTTTCACTCAAACTGTCCCTGATATTATTAGAGAGACCTTTGGATTTTTCAGAGGTCGAAACCAGGACTCCCAACGACTCGGTGATCTGTTCTGTCCCGTTAGAGACCTCGGTAATCGAGTTGATGATCTCATTCATCGCCTTCTGGAGAGTAGCCATCTCGACCGAAACGGTGGCGATAGACTCGCTCGTCTCCTGCGACTGGGATGTCGCTTTTTTGACCGAATCGGTAATGCTATTCACACTCTGCGTGATCAGAGTCGAGTTACTACTCGTCGACTCGGCTAGGGTACGAATCTCACTCGCCACAACGGCAAATCCTCGACCAGCGTCACCGGCGTGAGCCGCCTCAATCGCAGCGTTCATCGCCAAGAGGTTGATCTTATCGGCGATCCCCT
>CAZATZ010000303.1:0-2154 GCA_964488175.1 uncultured Spirochaetales bacterium | reverse complement strand
CTTTAGAGAAAGGATTTTAGATGGGGGTAGTGGGGTAAGAGGGAGTTTATCTCCTTTTCCCACTGGAATTGGTGCTCTCTTTTTCCTCTTTCACTTAAAGGGATGTGCGAGTAAATTTTTCTTAACTTCTCAACCTCTTTGATGTAGAGTTTTAAGCGAGAGTCCCCTTTAAATTGTATAAATCGTTCAAAAAGGTAGTGGGTTGTCTTTTTTGAGGGGTGAAGCATGTCATCGGAAAACCACCTGTAATCACGTAACTCGTCGAGGACGATCTCACTAGCGGGAAAGTACTCGACAAAAGGCAACTCTCTTAGTCGTTCGATAGTGCATCGAAGAATCGCTTTACTGTGACTATTTTCACTTGCGTCCTGTTCTAGGTACCGAATCGGGCTGAGCGTCAAAACAATCTGAAGAGAGGGGATAACTCGTCTGAGTAGGATAAAGAGATTGTAGAGGACTTCGCTCCCCTTTTCTACGGAGATCATCTCTCGGTCGAAGTGGTTGGCTGAGACTTTGTGGCAACTCGCAACCACTTTGTTCGTCTCTTTATGTCGATAGGCGTAGGCGGTTCCTAGGGTGATATTCAATAGATCGGTTTTTAAAAGGTTTTCTTTTGCCTTCTCTATATTTAGATTGATCCTCTGAACACTCTTCTCACGGTCAGAGTGTGATATATGTCTAGAGAAATCAAAATGACGATAAACCCCATCGAATCCCTCAAAAAACTCCTTGGAGAGGACTCTCTGTGTGGCCAAGATGCGTTCAAGTGATTGGGCGATACTGATTGGGTTGTAGAGTGTTCCAAAGCCACTCTCGGTAACGTTTAAGAAGTGTTCAGAGAAGTGGCGTGATAGATTTTGTGAGAAGTACGAACCGATAAAAAAAAGCTTGGATTCGGGTTGGATCAAGTTGGGGGAGGGGGGAATTTTTACCTCTGTCACCTGTCGAAAATAGAAGTCATTGTCAGTCTCTTTCATCTATTTTATTGTGGCAAACATCTCTCTTTATGACAAGAGAACCTTTAAAAATACTTCACAATCAGTGAGGAGTATGACAGGGTACCTCTAAAAAACCCTTTTAAGAATGGGGGGATTACACTTCCTTGACTGGACAAAAAAATATCTTCGTTATATTCTGAAACCGACTTTTTAGAGGTGTCCTACAATCTATTTTTTTTAAGAGAACCCTTTTTTCGATAAATTAGATAAGTTTCTCTCTATATTTACCCGTATTGTTGTACTTATTATTGACAGCCAATATGTATTATTTTAATATATATAGTATTATGATAAGTGAGGAAAAATTCGGGAATCCTCTGGTTCGAATCTGTCTTGTTTGTGAAGATCTCTCCCTCTCTGATCGTCTAAATGAAGTTTTTGCTGGAGATTTTAACTGGGTTTTTTTCTCGCCGAAAGTTTTAAAGATTCCCGATGAGCTATTTCATTTCTACGTGATTCCCCCTTTTTTGCAGATCAAGCTCAAGTCTAAGTTTCCAGAATTTGTCCCTCATATCTGTTACGGGGGAGAGTTCGATGGAAATCTCTGCTACCAGACGACTCCCGACTGTCTAGATTATCTCTATTATCCATTTCTCTTCCATGAATTGGAGTTTCGAATTAAGAAGAATATTAACGAGCAGGTTCTTCTCCTTGTCCCAGGAGTCTGGCTCGTTGGACACTTGCTCTTTAGTCTTTCAAAGGAGAAGATCTCCCTCTCTTCTAACGAACTTCTGCTGTTACGTCTTTTAAATCGTGGGAATGGAAAATTTATCGATAGAAACTTGCTTCAATCCTATTTGGCGAAAAAAGGACAGAGTGTGAAGAGTCGATTTCTTGATCAGCTACTCTTTGAGCTACGTAAAAAAATTCTTCTTTTTAATGAGAGGGTCGCTACCCACTACAAACTAGATATTGTCAGTAATAAGAGTGGGGGATTGGCTCTCCACTTTGATCCGCTGGAGAGAGCCTTTATTCACGAAGAGGAGAGACCTTCAGAACTAGAGGAAGAGGAGCTAGCCCCCTCTTTTTACGGGTATTAAAGAGAGGTCTCTTCGAGTTATCGTCCAGTTTCAATAGTTGACGGGCACTCCATCTAGATGGCGCCAGAGGTACCAAACGGCGACGGTTCTGTACGGCTGCCAGCGGTATGATAGTT
>CAZATZ010000302.1:0-2156 GCA_964488175.1 uncultured Spirochaetales bacterium | reverse complement strand
GGGAGTTTTGAGGTAAACGGGTTTTTGAAAATTGAGTGTTTAGAAATCTCTCTCCCGAAAAATCCTGAAGCTACCGCAAAGGGAGGCTACCGCAAAGGAAGGCTATCTAATAATAGAAACAGAGAGATCTTGCTGTAAGTGGGATATTTTGATATCTAGATATTTTTGATACTTGGGATATTTTGCATATCACTTGTATATCAGATGATAGAGCCAGAAGATAAATGAACACCACAGAAGATCTTTCGCTTTTGATTCTATTTTTTTTTGAGTAGAAAATTCTTTTTTTCAATTAACGCGGAGTACGTGGATCGGTGAAAAGAGTTGCGACCGTGACCTCGAGAGCGTTTGCTATCTTTATCACCGTTTTAAGACTCGGAGCCTTTCGCTCTGTCTCTATTTCAGCGATATAAAACCGACTAATCTCACACCGCTCAGCTAACTCTTTTTGAGTGATACCTGCGATATTTCGGTAGTGTTTCATATTTAAACGTAATATTTTACTGGTCTCATCATTCATGGAGACTCCTTCCTTGTGTCAATGGGCTCTCTAGTGGCGAAATCCTAATCGATAAGTTCTTCGTTAGAGTAGTGAATCTCTTAGATGAAAGAGATTTACCTCTAAAATACGTCAGACTTCGCACTCTTTCTCTTATCAAGTAGTCTGTTTGAATTTAGTCTATTACATTTTTTAAAAGCACTTCCTTTCAGCATTCAAATACTATTCCGAATAAATCCTTCTATTTTCAAGATATATACTGAAAATTCAGGAAAAATGGTAGAGGAAATGAAATATATATTAGAAAAGATAGAAAAATAGGTTATTTTATCGATGATTCTCTCTCAAAAAAGAGAGCGGTAGGATTAAGCGGTGATTTCTCTATCGAATTGTTGGTCGAATTGTCGATAGTGAGAACGACCCTTTTCTATGAATACTCGAGAGTTTCTCTTGCTTTTTTTTCTTATCTATTGTGAAAATATTTTTATTAGCAGATTCAGTTGAAAAATAGAATTGCTATACGGTATAATAGCGTATTCGAGAGAACCCACAGAGGAGTCTCGTGTAAAGTGTCTAAAAACTCCCTCGCTGGAGTACTCAGAGGACGGTTTGGAACGCTCTTTCCACGATTGTTCACGATGTTCTACGATGTCTACCTACTTTGTCCGCCTAATTTGCCTAAGAAGATACGTTTCTGTCATCTTGAGTAAGAATATTCTCCATTAATTTTTTTAAAAGATCGTCGTGAAATAAAGAGTACCTCTAAAAAGTCAATTTTAGAAAAGATCGTGAGAGATAAAAAAAGGGTTTTTTAGAGGTGGATTAAAGTATTAATCCGTTGAATGATAGTTTTAGCTTCGTAAAAGAAGAGGTAATTAAAAATGGGATTGTTCGCAAAAATACAAAAATCCTTCTCCAGTCCCAAGCAGAAGGGAGTGAATTCTCAGGGAGTATCGCAATCTATTCCTGTTTTAGAGGATTTAATTGAGAATAATTTACAGCGAATTATTAAAGAGATTACGCACTTTGTTGAAGGAGAATCCGTTCTCTTTCGGGGAGAGAACCGAAAATTTGAAGAGCTAACAACCCCCCTTTACCGCTCAATGCCAAAAGATACGTTTGAGGGATTTGAACAGCAAATCCTTGCCAAAGCGGGGGAGCGGTTCGATGAACACCTCACAGAGGCTGCGATACTCACCCAGTTACAGCACCACGGAGGAAAGACGAACTTGGTTCCCTTCTCCAAGAATCTCTTTGTCGCTCTTTTTTTCGCTTGTTACGGGGAGATGGAGAGAGATGGGCGTATCTTGGTCACCAAAGAGTCGCGGATCGGATTTGCGTCTCATGGGGAAATCTATTCTGGCTCAAATGAGACTCGCAACCAGTGCGTCTCGTTTGAGAAAGAGGATGAGAGAAGTCGATTAAATAGCACTGTTTTTATCCACGTTCCTCGAGGATATTTGGAGCAAGAGGAGTACCATGAATTTATTATCGACTCTGAGTTAAAGACGGGAATCTTAAACTCACTCTCTTTGTACTATGATATCAACGTGGATACCCTCTTTAGTGATCTGGCGGGATTTGCTCAGAATAGTAAAAACTTTTCACCCGAGACGATTCTTTTAGGAAGAGAGTTTGATTCCAAAACATTAAGAAC
>CAZATZ010000301.1:0-2159 GCA_964488175.1 uncultured Spirochaetales bacterium | reverse complement strand
TTTGCGAAAAAGAAGATAAGAACCACGGCGAGGAATGATTTTAAAGTGGTTTGCTCCTACCATCTCCGCAATCGTATCGCTATACAATCCAGCTGCGTTAATAACGATCTTCGCCTCGATCTCTTTTTGTGAAGTCAGAAGTCGAAAATTTTCGCCCTCTCTCTCGATTCCGTTCACCTCGTGATTGAAGAAGAACTCTACCCCGTTTTTAATCGCATTTTCAGCGAAGGCGACACAGACTTCATAGGGGGCAACAATCGCCGAATGTTTACAGTACAACGAGCGTTTTAAGTCTGGATTTAACGAGGGATTACGCTCTAGCGTCTCCTCTCTGGCGTAGATCTGGGTGTGCAACCCTCCCTGCTGACCGTTATCTTGTAGGTTGAGAAGAGTCCTCTCCTGTTCCTCGTTAAAGGCGATAACGTACGACCCCGCCCAATCAATGCCAAAATTCAGTTCATCATCCAGTCTCTGATAGAGATGGTTTCCCCGAATATTGAAAAATTGCTTCCGACTTCCTCGGTGGGCGTTATATCCACCGTGAATCATCCCAGAATTTGCCTTGGTGGCACCTAGACTGACATCGTGTCCTTTCTCAAGGAGAGCTACTTTTAAATCGTACTTGCTTAGTTGACGGGCAATCGTACACCCAACAATTCCACCACCGACGATAGCGATATCAAAACTCATCTAAACCTCCACGCACAACATTAGGGTGCCTCTAAAAAACGAAAAAAACTCGTTCTCATATCTTCTAGGGGTGCCCCTAAGCAGATCCATAAGAAGAGGGAAAATTTAAGAAGAGAGGATTAAAAAGAATTTTTAAAAAACCCTTCTTTAACCCTCTCTTCTTTGGGACTTAAATTTACCTAATTATTTCTCCTCCCAATCTTTCGCTTTGGTCACGGCCTTTTGCCACCCTCGATAGAGAGAATCACGCTCCTCTTTTGAGTGCTCAGGAACAAATTTTCTCTCCTCACTCCAGACTTTAGCCACTTCCTCTTTGTCCTTCCAAAAACCAACCGCTAACCCAGCAAGAAGAGCCGCACCCAGAGCCGTCGTCTCGATAACAGCCGGTCTTACAACCGTCTCTCCCAGAATATCGGCTTGGAACTGCATGAGGAAATTATTGGCACTCGCACCCCCATCAACTCGCAGCTCTGGCACCGCTATGCCTGAATCTTTGACCATCACATCGATCACATCGCGTGACTGATACGCAATCGACTCCAACGCGGCGCGGATCATGTGTTCGCGACCAACCCCGCGGGTCAACCCAACAAAAGCACCTCTTGCGTACATATCCCACTCTGGAGCTCCTAGTCCGGTAAAAGCCGGCACGAGATAGGCTCCCTGAGTGTCTTTTACTTTCTGAGCAAAGTACTCCGTATCTTTGGCGTCGTGGATCATCTTTAATTCATCTCGCAACCACTGAATCACAGCCCCAGCGACGAAGACACTCCCCTCGAGGGCGTACTGAACTTTTCCGTCGATACCCCACGCTAGAGTCGTCAAGAGACCGTTTTTAGAGACCTTTTTTTCGTCTCCCGTCTGCATGATAATAAAAGCACCAGTCCCGTAGGTGTTTTTGACCATCCCCGGTTTATAACACGCTTGACCGAAGAGAGCCGCCTGCTGATCTCCGGCAATCCCAGCGATCGGAATCGAGACGCCACTTCCGCCGACACTCGTCTCTCCGTATACCTCACTGCTACTGCACACCTTAGGTAACATCGACTCAGGAATTCCCAGCGTCTCTAAAATCCGCTTATCCCACTCGAGTGTATTGATATTAAAAAGGAGTGTTCTCGCTGCGTTTGAGTAGTCGGTGACGTGTACTTTTCCCTTTGTCAAATTCCAAACAAGCCAAGAATCGACCGTTCCAAAGAGTAATTCACCTTTTTCAGCCTTACTACGAGCTCCTTCGACGTTATCTAAGATCCACTTGATCTTCGTTCCTGAAAAATAGGCATCGATCAAAAGACCCGTCGCCTCTCGAACATGCTCATCAAACCCATCGATTTTTTTCAGGTCATCACAGATTTTCGCCGTTCGTCGGCACTGCCAAACAATCGCATTAAAGACGGGTCTTCCCGTCTCTTTATCCCAGACGATCGTCGTTTCACGCTGGTTGGTAATTCCGATCGCCGCAATATCTT
>CAZATZ010000300.1:0-2178 GCA_964488175.1 uncultured Spirochaetales bacterium | reverse complement strand
ACTGTGCGCTGCAAATGCGGGAAGAGTGTTCTCACTGTCACCAGAAAAAGCTCTGCTTCTTGCCTTATTGCTCTCACTGTGGAGAGTCTCAAGAGTAGCGTATTTTCTTAAAATACACTACTCGATGCAAATGAGAAAGAGAGATCTGCGTTACTCACTCTCGAGATAGATATCTCCAAAATACCAAAATCCTAACGACGCTCTCTCCCATCCTTTAACATTAGAATGAACCATAAACTTTGTCGTGTAGTAGTATAGCGGAAGAAGCACATAACCATCCAGCAACATATTCTCTGCCTTATGGAGAAGTTGATCTCTTGTATTTCCATCGGATTCAAGTCGAATTGCTTGCAACGTCCTATTGAACTCTGGGCTTATCCACTGGGCACTATTTGAACCCGAGAAAGAGGAGAATATTTCAAACATAGAGAGAGCATCGGGATAGTCGATAGACCACCCAAAGCGAGCCACTCCGTCGAACTCTCCCTTCCCTCTCGTGTTGAGGAAGACGGACCACTCTTGGTTGGTTAGTTTCACATCGATGTTTAGGTTCTCTTTCCACATGGCTTGAATCGCTTCAGCGATCGCTTTGTGATTCTCTGATGTGTTGTAGAGTAGCTCTAGTTCGGGAAATCCTTCGCCGTTTGGAAAGCCAGCCGCTGCGAGATACTCTCTCGCCTGTTCGACATCTCCACTAGGGGGAACCTCCCACGTCGTCTCATCAGCGAATATCTGACCCTTGGAGTTCTTGATCGCATTCGTTGGTGGGACGTAAGAGGTTGCGGGAATTTCTTGACCTCGGGTAACATTTTCTGTCAAAGCGACCTTGTCAACGGCAAAGGTGAGAGCCTTTCTAACGTTCAAATCGTTCGTTGGAAATTTGCTGTTGTTAAAGACGTAGAAGTACGTTCCAACTCCAGGAATCACATAAAATTCATCGCTCTCGGTACTTAGTCTAACGAGTTCTTGGGCGGGTAGAGTTGAGATGATATCCACCTCTCCCCCTTCAAAAGCGGTTAAGGCGGTCGACTCATCGGTAATGATGGGAGCCTCAATTCTATCGAGAGAGACGCTCTCTGCATTCCAATAATTTTCATTTTTTACTAAGACGAATTCACTCCCTATCTCATATTTTTCTAGCTTAAAAGGACCGTTGGAAATAAACGATTTGGGATCTTGGGCCCAAGTTTCACCGTAACTCTCTACGATCTCCTGTTTGACGGGTAGAAAGGTGTAAAAAGAGGTCAACTCTAAAAAATACGGGGTGGGGGCGTCTAACTCTACCGTTAACGTATAGTCATCGACGACCGTTATCCCTACTCGCTCTGCGTCAGTCTCTCCGTTATAAAATTCCTCCGCGTTTTGTATTGGAAAAAAGAGTGCCGCATACGTCGACGCCGTCTCGGGAGCCATCGCCCTGATCCAAGAGTATTTGAAGTCTTTGGCGGTTAGAGGCGTTCCGTCGGACCAGTTGGTCTCTTTTAATTTAAACGTATAGGTCGTTTTGTCGGGACTGAGAGTGTATTCAAGAGCGATTCCTGGCGTTAACTCTCCGTTGAGTTCTCGCATTAAACCCTCAAAGAGGTTGTTTATTAGCGCTCCTGCGACAGCCTCTGAATTCAACCCCGGATCCATGTTCTTAGGGTCTGAGGCCATGACAAAGGTCAAGGACTGCTCTGTTTCTTGGACGTTTCCCTCTTTTGTTCCAGAACACCCGAACAAGAGGAACGCTAAAATGACCAACAATATTTTTTTCACAAATTTCTCCTTTTTAAGGCTCCTCTAAAAATCCTTTTTCGTCTCTAACTCGATCTTTTCCGTCAACCTTAGGAGTCTGTTAGAACTCCTTGAAATACCCATTTAGCCCCGTGATAAACCGCAGAAAATCGTGATAAACCGCAATAAATCGTGACTAAATATCGTTTTCAGTTCCTTCGAGGTGTCAAAAAAAATCTTCGTTATTTTCTGAAATTGAGTTTTCAAAGGGACCCTCTATTTTTTCGATTCCTGTACGAATTTTTTAAATATCTTTAACATATTTTCATTTTCTCTCGCCGCCATCATCTCGGGGTGCCACTGGACTCCTAACAAGAAACCGTCGCCAGTTCCTTCGTAACCCTCTACCACGCTGTCAGAGGCTGTTGCGGTTATCTTCAGATCTCTACCGAGTTTATCAAC
>CAZATZ010000299.1:0-2181 GCA_964488175.1 uncultured Spirochaetales bacterium | reverse complement strand
CTCTAAGAAAGCGTACAATTAGCGGATTAAGGCGTCTCTCAACATTTTTATATCGCCCTAAGAAAACTCTCTTTTTTTAGAGGGGTCCTTAGGGCTTTTTAGAGGTTCTCAAGAATAAGAGGATATGTCTAAGGGAGGACTAACTCGATGAAATTTAAGCATTTTTTGGAGTTTGTTGAGATACGGACAAAGCTAGCGAGTCTTATCCCTTATATTTTTGGGAGTCTTTATGCGTATTTTCACTACAGAACTTTCAACTGGCAAAACGCTCTTTTGATGTTTGGCTCTCTTCTCTCCTTTGATATGGCGTGTACGGCGATCAACAACTTCATGGCGTACAAGAATGAGAAAGCGGGGGAGAACGTCATTCGGCGGGAGGGGATTAATCCTAAAATCGGACTGTCTATTATTTTTTCACTCCTTCTTTTGGCTGTTATTTTAGGTGGCCTTTTAACGTGGAAAACCGATTTAGTCGTCCTTGCGTTGGGTGTTCTCTCTTTCGGTGTCGGGATTTTTTATAGTTACGGTCCAATACCCCTCTATCGAATGCCGGTCGGCGAGCTTCTTTCTGGATTTTTTATGGGGTTTATTATCCCCTTTCTGAGTATCTACATCCATGTTCCAGAGATTTTGACTCTTACGTTTAGTCGGGAAACAGTAGAGATAACCGCTTTCTGGGGTGATCTTTTGACCATTTTTCTCGTCTCAATCCCCCTCTTTTTTACTATTTCAAACCTGATGTTATCAAATAATATCTGTGATTTAGAGGAAGATAGAGCCAACCACCGATATACACTGGTTCACTACCTCGGGTTAGAGAGAAGTCTGCAACTCTTTATCGGACTCTATATAACCCTCTTTCTTTCGGTTGTGGCTGGAATTGGACTAGCACTGCTTCCTTGGGTCTCGATTCTGCTTTTATTCTTGGCATTCCCTACCTTAAAAAGTGCTAAACTCCTTTTAAAGACCCAAGAGAAAGAGGTAGGTGTTCAGGTTGCGGTCAAAAATATGGTGATTATTGGAGGAGGTTCTATCCTCTGTCTCGTTGTAGGAATTTTTGTGTAGAAAACGTTTAGAATTCGCTTTAATACTCGTCTTGAAAAGGCTTGTTAGAGTTTAGAGGTGGTCTTTAAAAAGAGAGAGCAGAGGAGATGTCTTATGAAAAATATCCTTATTTTGGGTGGGGGATACGGCGGAGTCTTAACAGCAAAAAAATTAGAAAAACAGATCAAAAAAGGAAAAATAAAAGAGGAAGTCAGCCTCTCTGTCATCGATAGAAACCCGTTTAATACCATGCTTACTGAGTTACACGAAGTGGCGGCCAATCGAGTAGACGAAGAATCGATCAAGATGGATTTTCGTAAGATTTTTGCCGGTAGAAATATCCATTTTAATCACGATGAAATTCAAGGAATTGATTATAAGAAAGCGATATTAAAGGGTGAAAAAGCGAGTTATCGTTACGACTATCTGGTTTTAGGATCTGGCTCAAACCCCAACTACTTTGGTGTTCCTGGTGCCGCCGAATTTACCCACTCGTTCTGGTCTTTTGACGATGCGGTCAATCTCAAGCGTCATATACTCGCCTGTTTTAGGAGATCACAGAAAACACGTAATCCCGTTGAAAGGGCGCGACTGTTGACCTTTGTTGTCGTAGGAAGTGGATTAACCGGCGTCGAGATGATGGGAGAACTCGCAGAGTGGTCTAAGGAACTCTGTGAAAATTATTACGTCGAAAGAGAAGAGTTGAAGTTAGTTCTCGTCGATATGATGGATCGTATCATTCCAACCTTACCCGAAAAAGTCTACAAGCTAAGGGCGAAAGCTCGTCGCCATCTTGAAAAAATGGGCGTGGAGATACGCTTAGAAACAAGAGTGGTAGAGGTAAAAGAGCACGCCCTTTTACTCGAATCGGCTGGGCGGACAGATGAATTTGTCACACAATCTGTTATCTGGACAAGTGGGACTCAGGGGTCTGAGATTGTTCGCTCCTCTGAAGAACCGAAAGAGGGCAAAGTAACAAACCGCGTTCAGACCGATGAATTCCTGCGACATAAAGAGTACTCCAACGTCTACGTCGTGGGAGATAATATCCTCTTTATTCCTGAGGGAGAGAGTGCTCCCGTTCCGCAAATGGTTGAAAATGCGGAGGCCTCGGCTCACACGGTCGCACATAACTTA
>CAZATZ010000298.1:0-2186 GCA_964488175.1 uncultured Spirochaetales bacterium | reverse complement strand
CAGAGCGATGATCTTTAAATCAAGCCAGATCGACCAATTTCGGATGTATTGGTTGATCTGGCTTGATTTAAAGATCATCGCTCTGACCTTTATTCATGGATTCTTTGATGAAAACGCCTACTAATCCCCCCAAAAACCTACTCCGTACGAAAGGGAAAGACCTCACTTAGTGCGCTTTTTCGACTAGTCGCAGCGGTGGGATAGGTACGGATAACGGCAAAATACTCCTCGCCTGGGTTTAGACCGCTCACTAGCAGACTCGTGACACCAGTTACCGTGAAGGGACTCCCCTGAAAATGGTACAAGCCCGGTTGCTCTCCAATGAAAATTTCATAGGCTATCTCCGCTCTTAACTCCGTCACGGGGGGACGCCACGTAAGAATTCCAGCCGTAGGAGAGACGGAGACAAAGAATAATCGGGGAGGTGGGGGGACTATCTTGGGGATATAATCGATCATCACCGATTCCAAAAGAGGGGCTTCATTTTTCTCTTGATCGGAGAAAAACTCAACCTTTATCAGGAGAAAACGCCCCTTTTTGTTGACGCTACCATTCGCTGGCAACCTCGTCCACTCAGCTAAAGAGTCCTTTTTATGAAAAGCTCTCTTACTCAACTCGTACAACTCTTTACGGTCATTACCTAACCGATAATAGAACCGAATTTGCGAAGAACCTGTCTGGAAGGTCTTCGCTCGAATCGTCTGTAAGATAGAGTCTTCAAACTCCATATCCGATATCGGAAGAAGAGCTATATTCTTCTTCTCTAGACGATATTTTGTCTGCGTCGGTCTCCCTTGAAATTCACGAATGATATAGAGATCGTCGAGGTATCCAAAGAATTTTTCCCCGATTTCGATATTATACCTTCTCCCCGATTCGATAAAAGGGTAATACGGGCGAATATCCTCTTTCCGCCCCGACTCGGTGGAGTAGAAGAGGTCGACCAGCTCATCATCGATATAGTACTCTAGCAAGCCGTCCTTCGCTCGGTAGGTTAAACGGACGTAGTACCAGACATCTGGAACAAGGGGAGGCGATCTTAATTCGATATTCTCTAGCGTTTGATTCCCTTTACGAAAGAAATTAGAAAACTTCCAAACACCGACTCTCTTATCAAAGGAGTAGGCGACCTCTGTTGAGATCGTCTCATTCTCAACAATACTCTTATTGTGGTAGTAAAAGAGTCGTTCTCTATTTTCAAAAACAAGGGAGTTAAAACGAAACTGGATCGTAAAACCATCCTCTTCATCTCTCAGACCAGGTCGCAAAAAATAGGCAGACGGTCTTGAAAGGAGTTCGATCTTTTCGTCCTCGTTAAGTCTTAAAAATGAATTACCTTTGAGTTTTGGATCGGGTAAGATTCGCATCGGCGAGAGAATGAAATAGTTTCCCGTGTTATCCAACTCTCTTGAGGGTTCTTCAAAATTCACCGCTAAGTCGGTGAGGGAAAATAGCTCTTCCTCTCCTCCGCTTACTTTTTTAGTGACTAAGGGAACTTCCCGCACCGAGTTTGTTAGGTAGGTTTTCCCCGTTTTTTCACGAACGATATTATCACTATAACTTCCCTCCCAGCCATTCTCACCCCCGATAACTATCGTAATGGCGGTAAGAGTCAAGGAGAGAAAAGGAGAGAAAAAGAGAAATGACAGGATTTTTTTCATATACTTTTTAATAAATAAATGCTATAAGTTTTCACGAAAGTTTTTATCTTATCTTTTATTAAATATTTTTTGCTCTTCTTTCTCTATCGAACTTTCTTTCAATTTGCTTAAGAGTCCCCGATGCAAGAAAATGATACTTCAAGAAAATGATACTTTATGATGCGATATCTATTGAGACACCCAGCACAACAAATTTCTCCCTTTCCTCCCTCTCTTCAAAAGCTATTGTGGCTGACCCTCTCTTTTTCCCTTCTCGTTGGATGCCTCTCTTTCTCAACACCTAGCTCAACACACCGTTCAACTCCCGAGAATAAAGATATCAGTAATTTTCTCTGGCGAGAAGAGGTTAAGCGAGAAAAGATTAAGGAAGGGGAGACAGAGGGGACTCTCTTTTTTCTAAGAGAAGATCAGAAGCTACTTTTCCTCAACAATTTTGAGACACGTGGACTTCGCTGGAATATCTCTGGAGATATCTTCGAGTTCTGGATCAAGACGCTACAAGGAGGAAAGACGGAGATATTTCGG
>CAZATZ010000297.1:0-2217 GCA_964488175.1 uncultured Spirochaetales bacterium | reverse complement strand
AAACGCCTATTAATTGGCAAAATATGCTCTTGGTCAGATTCAAACGAAGAAAAATCTAAAGAGAGGGGGCAGTTATAATCCAGCGATAAAGATCGACCTACCGCATATTGAAACATTTGATTGCCGAGACCGCCCAGTATTTTAGTGCCAATATATTTTTTCATGAATGAAAATTACCTTTTTACACTATCTACATTTGCAAACTTAATGAATCCACTTTTTCAACCGTTAAACTCTCTCTTTCGCACACCTCTAAAAATTCCTTCATCATTACCCTAAATACTTTGACTAGAGAGGACTATCAATCCCCCCCCAACCCAACCCCTAACTCGACTTCAACACCGCCTTAATTCGTCGAACCCCCCGAGAAGAGGACTGCTCTTTTTCTATCTTAAAATGACCGAGTTCTTTCGTCGACTGAGTGTGGGGGCCACCGCAGAGTTCGTGGCTAAAATCCCCGATAGAGTAGACCTTGACGATCTCGGAGTATTTATCCTCAAAGAGGGCTTGAGCCCCCATCTTCTTCGCCTCATCGATAGGCATCGTCTGCATCGAGATCGGGAGATCCGCCTCGATTTTTTCGTTGACTATTTTCTCGACCTTCTGAAGCTCCTCCGCAGACATTTTCTCATCGTGAGAGAAGTCAAACCGCATCCGATCGGGGGTGATATTACTCCCACGCTGTTTGACGTGCGGCCCTAAAACGATTCGCAGTGCCTCGTTGAGTAGATGGGTAGCGGTGTGGTAGCGAGTCTCCTGCTCAGAATCTCCCGCCAGTCCCCCCTTGAAACTCTGGCTCGCCCCTTGGCGTGAGACCTCTTGGTGCTTTTTAAACGCCTTTTCAAACCCCGCCTCATCGACGGTTAGACCGTTCTCCGACGCTAACTCCGTCGTCATCGCGAGAGGAAATCCAAACGTATCGTAGAGTCGAAAAGCGACCCTTCCCGAGATCTCACTCTGGTTCTGCTCTTTGAGAGTCGCTACCAGCTTCGAAAACTCAGCCTCTCCCCGTTTGATAGCCTGTGAAAAGATCTCCTCTTCTCTCGTTAACTCCTTTAAAATCAGAGATCTTCTCTCGCCGAGAGAGGGGTCGCTCTTCTCGTAAATATCGATAACAAACGAGCCGATCTCGGAGAGAAAGGGGGTCTGCAATCCCAAGCGGATTCCGTGCTGGATTCCTCGGCGAATCAGACGACGTAAGACGTAACCGCGCCCCACGTTACTCGGTAAGACCTGCTGGTCATCGCCGAGCATCATCACCGCCGCCTTGAGGTGATCACTGAGAATGCGAATCGAACGATCCGTCTTCTCACTCGCTCTCCACTCGAGAGAGGCGAGGGAGCAGATCTTTTCGATAATCGGTTGAAAGGCGTCGGTGTCGTAGACCGAGTCCTCACCGTTGAGGATCATCACCGTTCTCTCAACACCCATCCCCGTATCGACGCAGTGGTGAGGTAGCGACGAGTAGCTCCCGTTATCCTCCTTCACGTACTGCATGAAGACGTTGTTCCATATCTCTAGAAATTTTCCACAAGAGCAACCAGGAGCGCAGTTCTCAGAACACTTGTCGAGACCCGTGTCGTAAAAAATCTCGGTATCTGGTCCGCAAGGGCCCGTATCGCCGACGGGGCCCCACCAGTTGTCCTCACGTCCTAGAGGAAAGATTCGCTCCGCAGGGATTCCCAGTTTTAGCCAAACTTGCCGTGACTCTTCGTCGCACTCGACCTCTTCGTCTCCGCTAAAAATCGTGATGGAGAGTCGCTCGGGAGAGAGGTTCAAGTAGTCTGAACTCGTGAGAAATTCGTAGCTCATCTGAATCGACTCCTCTTTGAAGTAGTCACCGAGAGACCAGTTCCCGAGCATCTCGAAAAAGGTCAAGTGGCTACTATCTCCGACCGCCTCGATATCCCCCGTGCGAATACATCTCTGGACGTTGGCCAACCGCTTGCCCTGAGGATGCTCTTGCCCCTGTAGGTAGGGGACGAGGGGGTGCATACCGGCGGTGGTAAAGAGGATCGTCGGATCGTTCTCTGGGACGAGTGATCGCCCCGAGATAATGGCGTGGTTTTTGGAGGAAAAAAAATCTTGGTATAACTGAATTAACTCTTCTCTGTTCATAAATTCTCCGCTATTTTATTAATAAGTGTACTCTATCTTTTAAATTCGATTTTCATTTCGATTCTAGCTTCGATAAGAGCCGTTTATCTCAACGTACTC
>CAZATZ010000296.1:0-2232 GCA_964488175.1 uncultured Spirochaetales bacterium | reverse complement strand
GTCCGCCACACCGGTCAATAACCGTTTTAACGATCTTCGCAACCAAATTGCCCTCGCTTACGAGGGTGAGTCTGAAAATCTCAGCAGTAAACTTCGCACAGAAAAAAAAGTGGAAGAGATATTTCGGCAAGCTCAGGCCGTTTTCAATGTGTGGTCAAAAAAACCACCGCAAGAGCGTACCGCACAATCTATTTTAAACTCCCTTGATTTTGATTTTTTTGAACTTCTCGACAGTGTGACGATCGCTCGATCTCGAAAGCACATAGAGGCCTTCTACGACACCTCCGAGATTGGGAAATTCCCAGAACGGAAAACTCCTCGTGCGTTTGATTCACCGCTTACCACGCTCGATGGTGTTATGAGCTTTAATGAGATTGGACAGCAACTTTTACAGCTGAAACTCTCGTTTTATGCACCGGTCAGTTATATTTTGAAGAGTCGACTGGAGAAGTATGAAGATCTCTACGATACGGCGGTTGATGGCGGGAGAGGAAAGTTAAAACAGGTGGATCGTGAAAAGAGTCTTCAGACCCTCATGACAACCAATTATCTCAAGCGTCTTGAAAGCTCTGTGGAATCTTTTCGACTGACGCTCTCTAGCCTCGAAGACAAACATCAAAAAATGCTCACGAAGATAGCTCAATTTAAGAAGTCGGAGGGAAACATTTCTGTTTCCATGGACAATGGAGAAGGGCTTGAGGTAGAAGATGAAGATTTTGAGAGTTTTCAGATAGGAGAGAAGATTCAGGTCGATTTAGCCGACATGGATTTACCCTCTTGGGAGCATGATCTTAATAGGGATCTCTTATTAATCTCAACACTGCTGGAAAATATGAAAAAGGTCACCCCAGCTGAAGACGCTAAACTACAGCATCTCAAAGCCCATATTTTGAATAAAATGAATTCTCCTATCAACCCAGGCAATAAGAAAATTATCGTCTTCACCGCTTTCGCCAATACCGCTAATTATCTCTATGAAAACCTCTCTCCTGAACTCTTGAGTATAAACATACACTCCGCACGAGTGACGGGTTCGGATTCTAAGACGACTCTCAAAAAAGGGTGTGATTTCCAATCTATCTTGACGTTTTTTTCACCAGTTGCCAAAGAGAAATCGCTCCTTTTTCCTGATGAGTCTGGCGAGATTGATCTACTGATTGGCACGGACTGTATCTCGGAGGGGCAGAACCTTCAAGATTGTGACTATCTCATTAATTATGACATTCACTGGAATCCCGTTCGCATTATTCAGAGATTTGGACGGATTGACCGTATCGGTTCTCCCAATAAATCTATCCAGTTGGTAAATTACTGGCCAGATATGACCTTAGACGAATATATCAATCTAAAAGAGCGGGTGGAAAATCGTATGCACATTGTCGACCTTAGCAGTACAGGCGATGACAATGTTCTCTCGACAGAGAGTAACGAGTTGACCTATCGCAAAGAGCAGCTTCGTCGTCTTAAAAATGAAGTCATAGAGTTAGAAGATCTCAAAACAGGGGTCAATATTACAGATTTAGGACTCAACGATTTTCGCATGGATCTCCTCAACTACGTCAATACCAATGGCGATTTTGGGGGAGTGCCAAACGGTCTGCACGCTGTCATACCCGCCAAACCAGAGAGAGGCTTGAAACCCGGCGTTATCTTCACCCTGAGAAACCGTAACTCAAGTGTCAATATCGATCAACACAACCGCTTGCACCCTTACTATCTCATTTATATTGGAAACGATGGTGAGGTCATCGTCGATCATACGCGAGTAAAATCGTTGTTAGATATCGTAAGAAGCAATTGCAAGGGGGCTGATAAGCCCATCACACCGGTCTGTAAACTCTTTAATCGCGCGACTAAAGACGGCAAAAAGATGACTTACTACTCGGATCTGCTCGGCGAAGCGATACGCTCTATGCTAAAAATCAAAGAGGAAAAAGACATCGACAGCCTTTTTACGCCAGGACCGACCACCGCCTTGGTAGATGTTATTCAGGGGTTAGACGATTTTGAGCTTATCTCTTTTCTCGTCGTGCAGGAGACTCAGGCATGACTACGCTCTACGATTTCCCCGAGACAACGGCTCTTAAACCGAAAATTTCGGTCAGAAAAAATAAAATCTATCAACAAACAAAGGTTACAAGCAGAGTAAAGAGACTCTTTGTCGACCAAGTTGAAAAGATTATTTGGGTTAATAAAGTAGCCCCTGACACAATTAACCTCCCCGCCGATGAA
>CAZATZ010000295.1:0-2239 GCA_964488175.1 uncultured Spirochaetales bacterium | reverse complement strand
GAATGTGCTACGAAAAAATATCTTGAGGAAATACGATATGTGGATCCTCTCGAGATGGATGAAATCTTGGCAGATAGAGAACTTAGGCAGAGTCTTGAAAATGGTGCGAAAGAGATTGCCGACGGTAAGCGAGGCAGAGAGGTTTAGTGTATTCTCTGTTTGAGCAGAGGTCTTTTCTATCGGTGACTTCCGTATTTTTTATATGGTAAATGAAGATAAAAAAGAGATCTATTTTGTCGCATTTAAAGCACGCAAAGACGCCTATTAAACGAGATGGAAGCGGATCACATAACGCCGTGGCACGAGGGGGGGTCAAACGACTTCAGAAGATTGCCAGATGCTCTGCAAACATGACATTAGAACGACAATAGAACGAAGTCGGGAAAGTAGGGCGGTATCGAGAGGGAGGAAGAGAAAGCTCTTACCCCTCTTCTTTCTCGCTATAGCCGTACTCGTGGAGTTTGCGATAGAGCGTCTTTCGACCGATTCCCAAGATCTCCGCCGCACGACTCTTGCGATTTTTCGTTTTTAGTAGAGTCGTCTCTATCAAAATCCGCTCCGCCTCGGCGAGAGAACTCCCACTAGGTATCAGAATATCGACATCCCCCACAGGAACCTCTTGAAATTGGGGTGGTAAAACCTCTTTGGTTATCGTATCACCTCGGCACATCACAACCGAACTCTCGATACAGTTTCTTAACTCACGAATATTTCCAGGCCAGTCGTAGTTGTACAAGATCCGAATGACCTCTTCGCTGAGAGAGGTGATCTCCTTCTCGTTCTCTTGAGCAAATTCTTTTAGAAATCTCGTCGCCAAAAGGGGGATATCCTCTTTGTGTTCACGGAGACTGGGAATCGAAAGAGTGACGACGTTTAATCGATAGTAGAGATCCTCTCGAAAGTTTCCGAGGCGAATCTCTTCAGCCAAATCTCGGTTTGTCGCAGCGAGAACACGCACATCGACACTGATGGGAGTTTCTCCGCCGACTCGTTCAAACTGTCTCTCTTGCAAAACGCGTAAGATTTTGACCTGAACACTCTGTGATATCTCTCCAATCTCATCAAGAAAAATAGTCCCTTTATCGGCGAGTTCAAATCGCCCTTTTTTCTGTCTCTCCGCCCCCGTGAAAGAGCCCGATTCATGACCAAAAAGTTCGCTCTCTAAGAGGCTCTCACTGAGAGCCGCGCAGTGAACCTTGACCAAGGGTTCTTCTCGTCGGTTAGATAGTTGGTGAATCGTATTGACGGCGACCTCTTTTCCGACACCGCTCTCACCCGTGATAAGAATCGAGGCTTTGCTAGGAGCTATCTGGCGAATCGTTTCAACCATCTCTTGCATCGTGGCACTATTGCCGATCAGAGAGGTCGGTTCCTGTCGCTCTTTCAACTCTTGATTCTGTTGCTGAAGGTGTTGGTTTTCTAGATTTAGTTTTCGTGACTTTAAGGCCCGTTTTATCAGAAGAATCAACCGATCAACGTCGATCGGTTTGGTGAGAAAATCGTACGCCCCTTGGTGCATCGCTTTGACCGCCGTCTCAACGGTTCCGTGTCCCGTCATCAGAATCACGGGGATATCGGGATACATTTTTAGTGTCTTTTGAAGAAGAACCTCTCCGCTTCCATTGCTCATTCGCAGATCGCTAAGAACGAGATCGATCCCCCCCCCCTCTATCCGCTTAATCGCATCATTGCCATTAACAGCCGTGAGAACATCGTACCCCTCTAACTCAAGATTTTTCTTTAATCCTTCACGAATATTTTTCTCATCATCAACGACTAGAATCATCGGACTCACCCTCTTCATCACTCTCACCTCGCCATTCGAGTACCTTTCCCGAATCGTGTTTTATCGGAAAGAGTATCTTCATCGTCGTCCCCTCGTCTACCTCTGAAGTCAACGAGATCTCCGCTGCGTGTTCATGAATAATTTTATTAACAATCGTTAGACCGAGTCCCGTTCCGTTCTCTTTCGTTGAAAAGTAAGGGGTAAAGATATTCTGATAATCTGACTCGGGAATTCCAACCCCATTATCTTTAAAAAAGACGAGAACTCCCCCCTCCGTCACTCTTACACCGATAGTCAACTCCCTCTTCTTTCTCGATGAATTCGACCGGTTCGATGTCATCGCCACAACGCTATTCTGAATAAGGTTGAGAAAGACCTGCTTCATCTGCTCCCTATCTCGAGAGAGAATCAGAGGGGTAGGGGGGAGGTCTAGGTTTAAATCAACCGAGTTCT
>CAZATZ010000294.1:0-2252 GCA_964488175.1 uncultured Spirochaetales bacterium | reverse complement strand
CATAGCTCCCCCTTAGGGGTGAAGAGGGTTTTGCCCCTTCGCTATGCTACGAAAGACCACCGGTCGGTTGGTCACCGTCTTCGCACCTGTCCGCTATTTCAACGCTCGCATCGAGCTGTGTTAAACGGTCGAACAGTTCGCCCCCCGCCAAGACCTAATAACTACCCCGTGATCGGTCTTTTATCTACAAGAATTCCACTACATCTCGATTTCCAAAACCTTGCAGGAGAGGAAAAAAAAAGAGTCTGAATGCTCCCTTGAATTCCTATCCTTGGCAAGATAATTTTGGAACTCAAGAAAACACTCAGACTCTCTTAACTTTCTTTTTATCTTGCCAAGATGTAAAGAAACCTACGGCATTTTCTTTTTTAAATCAAGGGTTCTCACCAAAGAATCAAAAGAAATACCGAGAGGTGAAAACTCGTTTTCGCCTCTTGGTAGAGTGAAAATTCGATAGAATTTTTACTCCAGAGCATCGCCCGATTCCAGCACCGCCGACGAATCAAGTCCCCTCCGACGTTTGTAATACAAACGGCATACATTGTAATATATTGTATACCGTTTGTATTAAAATGTATTACAACAATTGCCAATTCCAGCCCCGAAAGGGGGGGGAATTCTCACTCTTTTTGAAAAAAAGGGGAGTGAGTACACTTGCTATTGACACGCAAGGCGAACGATGATATACTCAAGGCATGTCATCGTTCGCTATCTTTCGATTAAAGAAACTCAAGTCAGCACAAGAGATCAAAGGATCTCTCCGCCATACCTACCGCGAACAGGAAACTCACAATGCCGACCCCGCGAAAAAATCTTGGAACGAATCCCTACTTGATAGAGCTGCAGATACCGAACAGGGTATTTCAGATTATGACCGTCTCGTCGATGGGATAAAGATCAGGAAGAATGCCGTTCACGCTGTCGAGTTTCTCGTGACTGGCTCTCCTGAAAGAATCCACGCTATGAGTCCAGCCGAACAAAAGAGTTATTTCAAGAGTTCTCTTGAGTATATCGGGAACATGATGGGAGGTAAAAAAAATATAATCTCGGCTGAAATTCACAACGACGAGACAACCCCTCACCTCTCTATAATTGCGATCCCAATTGATGAGAATAATAAGCTGAACTGTAAGAGATTTCTTGGCGGTAAAAAAGAAAGACTGTCTGAACTTCAAACTGATTTTGCCGAGAAAGTAGGAAGAGCGGCACGGCTAAAAAGAGGGGTCAAAAACAGCAAGGCGAAACACCAAACGATTGCACAATACTACACCCACTTAAACGACTTTCACAAGACGGCTCAACAGCTAGAAAACAACCTTGCAAAGAAGAGATTCGAGAGTACGAAAGAGTATGAGAAAAGAGTCGTTCTCCCTCTGACAAAAACGATAAAAGAGAGAGATTCTCTCAAGGCGGTTCAAGAAGGATTCGACGATAAAGAAAGAGAATTTAAAAGCCAAATAAAATCGACACAAGCGAAGCTCAAATTTCAAGCCGAAGATTTCTCTCTGAGAGCTGGCACACTCGAGAAAAAACTTGAAGAAGAGAGAGCCGAAAAAAAGAAAAGAACAGAAGAAGAAAAAGCCAAACGTTTTGCCCTCCTGAAAGATCTGGGGATCTCTAACCTGAAGGGCGAATCTAAGAAAAAAGCTATAGAGGAAATGAAAGACGTAGCGAAGAAATATTTTAAACTGGAAGAAGAACAACAAAGGCAAAGAAAAAGAGATAGAGCGACCTCTAGGGGGCGTTCTATGTGAAATTCTCAAGGAGGAGAAAATGAAAACATCAGAGCAAGAAGAGAAATTGACTGCAGGCGAATTTTTTGACCTGATAAGGAAGGATCCAATTCTCGGCAAGGGGTCAATTTCTCTCATTGAAGAGGAAAATATCACCACGAATCAGAGAAGACCACACGCTCAAGAATGGTCTCTCTCAGAAGAGAAAAGGAAGGGAAAAGAGATCCATGAGATACTCGCCGAACTCCTGAAAAAGTAAGCAACGATAGCGGGGAAAACTCTTCGAGTTTACACCCACTAGAGGCGAAAACTCTGAGAGTTTCCACCTTCACGAGCGGGGGAAAACTCTTCGAGTTTACGCCCCCCTCTTTGTTATTATTTTTTCTTTTATTTCTTTAAAAAAAAAGGTAGTAAGGATCCCCTCTGTAGGGGTAGACCCATTGGGAGGGAGGGAGCTGGGAGAGCATAGCTCCCCCTTAGGGGTGAAGAGGGTTTTGCCCCTTCGCTATGCTACGAAAG
>CAZATZ010000293.1:0-2254 GCA_964488175.1 uncultured Spirochaetales bacterium | reverse complement strand
AGAGGGAGAGACTCCTTCTAGTGAAGAAAAATCTTCCACTGAGTCGCCATAAGATCCCCTTCTCTAATGACGGGCGATCAAGTTCGCATCAAAAGGCGCGAACTCCTCAAAAAATTGAAAGAAAGGTTTATCCTCTTCTGACTCAAAGAGAGGATCTTTTTCAAGAAGGTTTTTAACATCCTCTCTCGCCTCAACCAAAACACTCTCATCACGAATCAGATTCGCAATCATCAATGAGAGAAAACCGGACTGTTGCACTCCGCTCAGATCTCCTGGCCCTCGCATCTTCAAATCCTCTTCAGAGACAAAGAAGCCGTCGCAAGATGAACGCATAATCTTCAGCCTCTGTTTTCCCTCATCACTCAACGCTGGGTGGGCGATGAGAAAGGCGTAGGAGGGATACTCTCCCCGTCCCACACGTCCTCGCAGTTGGTGGAGTGTAGAGAGTCCAAATTGCTCTGCGTTATCAACCACCATCACGTTGGCGTTTGGAACGTCGACCCCCACCTCAACAACGGTCGTTGCCACCAAGATATCCAACTCCCTCTGAACAAAATTCTCCATCGTCTGCTCTTTCTCTTCATCACTAAGACCCGAATGGATCAAGCCGATACGAAATTGGGGAAAGATTTTTGTCTGAAGAAAGGTGTGCATACTCTGTGCGTCACGCAACTGAATCGAGCTTTCGCTCATTCCAATCAGAGGAAAGACGAAGTAGGCCTGCCTCCCCCTCTCTAACTCCCGTTGAACGAAGCTATAAACCCTCTCCTCTTTTCCTTGAATCGCCAAATACGTCTCGATCGGAATCCGCCCCTCGGGCATTCCATCTAAGAGACTTAACTCGAGATCTCCAAAGAGGGTCATCGTCAGAGAGCGAGGAATCGGAGTGGCACTCATCACCAAGAGGTTGGGGGTGTGCATCTTCCGAAAAAACTGCTCTCTCTGATCAACGCCAAACCGCTGCTGTTCGTCGATAATCGCCATATCGAGACGGTGGTACTCGACTCGCTCAGAGAAGAGTGAGTGCGTCCCAATAATCAACTGAACCTCTCCCCCTTTGATCTCTTTTAAAAGAAGGTTTCGACTCTCCTCCTTGAGAGAACCCGTGAGTAGACAGAGACGTATCCCCAAGGGCGCGAGGAGCTTTTTTGCATTCTTAAAGTGTTGGTGAGCGAGTAGCTCCGTTGGTACCATGAGAGCGACTTGAGAACCACTCTCTATCAGAGGAAGAGCGCAACTAAACGCAACAAGTGTCTTTCCTGAGCCGACATCTCCCTGCAAAAGGCGATTGAGTTGTTTCGGGGATTCAAGGTCGTCTAATATCTCATCGATGCTACGCTGTTGAGACTCTGTGAGTCGAAAAGGGAGAGACTCTCTTAAAAGAGTTAAGAGTTTTCGTGGCAATTTGGGGGGTAGTTCTTGGGGTAATCCGTCCCCCTCTTTAGGGAGAGGATTGCGAAGAGATCGCGCTTTTGCAATCGCAAATTGAAGATGAAAAAGCTCTTCGTAGATCAACGTTCTACGCGCCTCTTCTATCTCTTGTGGAGAGGTGGGGGTATGGATCTTTTTTAAGGCATCGGCGAGGGGCAAAAGTCTCTTCTCTTCGATGAGAGAGGGGGGCATTTCCTCGCTTAAAAGGGGGAGAACTCTCTCTAAAACCGTATGAACGGATCGACGGAAGAGAGTCTGGTTTACGCCCTTGGTTGTCGGGTAGACGGCGAAGATCTGATTGAACTCTTGGGGAGAATCCCCGTACGGTTCAAAAAGAAACTGGCTACACTGAAGTCGATTTTTGTAGAGGGTAAACTTTCCGTATAAAAAATATTGCTGACCAATTTCAAAACGACGACTTAAGAAATTTCTTCCAAAGCAGGATAACTCCCCCTCCGCCGTCTCGTCGTGGATGTGAACAATGAGCGTCGACCGATCAAAGGAGCCTGCGTAAGAGTGAGAATCGACGGTTACGACCGTGTTGACCATCTTCTCTTCATAGCCTGCGCTGAGAGGGATCCTCTCCTTTCGATCTTCGTACCTTCGGGGGAAGTGGTTGAGAAGATCGCAGAGAGAGAGGAGATTGAGCGACGCCAACTTTCCAGCAATCTGCTCCCCCACCCCTTCCAGAGATCGGAGACTCTCCTGTAGTTCAGCTCGATACATAGACGTTCTCTATCATCAGAAAAAAGAGAAATTTTGTCTAGTCTCCGATATTTGAATTTCCCGCTAATCGAGATCTATTCTCTGCCATTTCCCTCCA
>CAZATZ010000292.1:0-2271 GCA_964488175.1 uncultured Spirochaetales bacterium | reverse complement strand
TGCCTTTGGAGCTCATTGTTGTTTCTATTCAGATGCGACTATTCTCACCTCCGCTTCTTGTGGTTGTGACAATTATAGACACGCAATTACCCAGATTCCTTATGGAATCATTGCTGGAATCACGGCGTCACTTGCTTTCTTAATCGCAGGATTTGTGATGACATAAGACTGGATTTCAGATTTCGAATTATGGATTGCGAATGATGGATTACTTATCATCTTGCATTTGATCCATTTAAGTTTGACTCTCTGTCTTTTAGGCAGAGGGTTTTTTTTATGCTTGAGGGCTAGGTACCATGTCAGAAAAGATAGTGTTGGAGATAAAGACAAACTAGATCTATAGACTCCGTATTCTCTATAGATCTAGTTTACCAATCACTCTCTCTACGCTCCTCAAGACCTCTTCGCTTGTGATCATCTCCTGTGCCTGATTCATGTCTGGGTACATCACTCGGTCTTCATCGAGTCTCGTTATGTACTCTCTGACGACCCGATAAGCCTCTCTACTTCCGAGACCTATCTCTCGCTGGCTCTCTTGTTGGTTCTTTCTGAGATCGATCCCCTGACAGGCGGCCATCAATTCCATGGCGACGACCTTTTTGCTATTCTCGAGGATCTCTCTCGCTTTTCTCGCAGCGATAGTCCCCATCGAAACGTGATCCTCTTGGTTGGCGGAGGAGGGGATAGAGTCGACACTCGCTGGGTGAGCCAGCACCTTGTTTTCGGAGACGAGAGAGGCCGCGCTGTACTGGACGATCATGTATCCAGAGTTGACCCCCCCCTTTTCCGTCAAGAAAGGTGGCAGTCCGTTGCTCGAGTTTGAGTTGACCAATCTCTCGAGCCGTCTCTCGGAGACGTTGGCGATCTCACAGAGGGCGATACCGAGAAAATCCATCGGGAGGGCGATCGGCTGTCCGTGGAAGTTCCCCCCCGAGATAACCTCGTCTTCGTCGGGAAAGATGAGGGGGTTATCGGTGACGGCGTTTATCTCTATCTCTATTTTCTCCCGTACGAAGTTGATAGCGTCTTTACTCGCTCCGTGGATCTGGGGAGCGCACCTGAGAACGTAAGAGTCTTGGACTCTCATCTCCCCCTGCGTTGTTATCATCTCACTCTTTTCTAGGACTCTTAAAAGGTTCTTCGCCGTCTCTATCTGACCCTTGTGACCCCTGAGTGCGTGTACCTTGTGATCGAAGGCACATCTGATACCGTGCAGTGCCTCGAGAGTCAGAGCGCAGGTGATATCGGCGGTCTTTGCCAGTATCTCGGCGTCGTAGATCGCCAGAGTCCCTATCGACGTCATCACCTGCGTGCCGTTGATGAGAGCCAGACCCTCTTTCGCCGAGAGGTGGGGGAGTACCTCTATTTCAGCCATCTCCATCGCCTTCGCTCCGCTCATCCTCTCGCCCTTGTAGAAGGCCTCACCCAGACCCAAGATGACAAGCACCATGTGTGAGAGGGGGGCGAGATCTCCCGAGGCTCCCAACGATCCTTTTTCGGGAATGACGGGGTGAACCCCTCTATTTAAGAGTTCCATGAGTTTTTCTATTGTGACTCTTCTTATGCCAGAATTTCCGATCGCAAGATTGGCGATACGGAGAAAGATGACCCCTCTGACGACCTCCTCTGAGAGAGGATCGCCGACTCCGCAGGAGTGGCTAACGATGAGGTTTCTCTGTAAATCGGCGGTCTCTTCCTGTGGTATCACCACGTCTGAGAACTTGCCAAATCCTGTGGTAATTCCGTAAGAAACCCTCTTCTCCTCGACATACCTCTCTACTAAATCACGGGATTTCTGAACCTTCTGCCACGCCGTCTCGGTTAACTCGACACGGTATCCTCTTCTTGCCACGTTTACCACGTCTTCTATGGTTAGCCGTTTTTCGCCGATGACATATTTTTCCATCTTCTTTCCCTCTCTTTCGCCTTGTTTTTAGGTCTCGTCTCTGGTTCTCGTCTTTGTTCTTAATTGACAGAATTTTTTTCTAGGGATATCCCTCCGTCATTATTTTCTTATTATTCTAGTTATTTTTATTGAAGTCGTCAGTTTTTGCAACGATTATTGGCAAAGTCATTACTTTTTATGATATTCAATCCGCAATCAATTTCAATCCGTAAATATTTTTCTGTAAACCCACTTCTCCCCATTTCTCCGACACCCTATTCATCAAATAAATCCGTGATTTTTTTAGTGGGGAGGATTTTAAAAAATGGTGAAAAATCTCTTCCTTATCTTCTAAAATCGACTTTTTAGAGATACTCTTTTTTTTA
>CAZATZ010000291.1:0-2273 GCA_964488175.1 uncultured Spirochaetales bacterium | reverse complement strand
TATTATCGGTAAAACTCCAATTGATGGATATATTTTAGCGACTGGTTACGGGGGCAATGGTGTTATCGAAGCTCCAGCAGCGAGTCGTGATATTGCTAAATTAATTATGCAGGATCAAAGCACTTTATTGATTGAGGAGTGGTCATTTGATCGATTTGCCAAATAGGTAGATCTAAGCGTGATGGAGAATCTTCTACCGACGATTTTTCTATCACGCATCTTTATTTTGTATTCAAAATATCTTTACAAAAGACTCTATCAACGATTTTTTTAGAGAGTGTATGGGTTAAATGAGTACTTCGAGAATCACCCGATTTTAAATATTTCATTCGAGTATTTCGTTTGATGGCGGGTAATATATCCTTGCATAAGAGAAGACTTTAAACGTTTTGCGAGCTTCTCTGGTGGATCGTTGAGTTAGAGCTACCAATCTCTTTTTGAAAGAATGGGAGTTTTAAAAGAAGGGAGCGTTAATGAATATTGCTATTTGTATTAAGCATGTCCCTGTTTCCAATAATATAGAGGTTGATTCAGACACACATACTCTAATTAGAGCGAGTAGTGAGGGGATGATTAACTTAGCCGATTTGAACGCATTGGAAGAGGGACTCTCTCTAAAAGAGAAGACAAACGGTAAAGTGGTAGTCTTTACAATGGGTCCACCAGATGCAAAAAAATCGCTTATCACGGCGTTGGGTATGGGGTGTGATGAGGCTTGTCACCTCTCTGATAGATGTTATGCGAAGGCAGATACCGTTGCCACTTCAAAGGTGCTCGCAGAGGGAATTAAAAAATACGGAGATTTTGATCTAATTTTAACGGGATCTCTAACCTCTGATGGGGCAACTGCACAAGTCGGTCCAATGATTGCCGAACATCTCTCTTTACCTCACGTCTCTGAGATAACCCAAAGTGAATGGAGTGCGGATAGCGGTAAAACTCTCATTGTCGGAAGAAAGCAGAAGAACAAACATCTGCGGTTGCGAATGACGTTACCAGGCTTGGTAACCGTCGGCTTTGGTTGTAATACACCTCGATTTCCAACTCTGAGGGATATGCGCAAAGCCAAGGCAAAACCGTTAACTCTTTACACGAATGTAGAATTAAATCTAGCTCCTGAGACGGTTGGGGAGGCTGGTTCTTTTACTTTGGTCGCTGAATCTTTCAAACCAGAAGTAATTAAAAAAGCTGAGATACTTGGTGGAGGATCGAAGGAAATCGCAGACAAAATACGAGAACTCGTAGAAAATGAAAAGGGGAATCACTAGATGTCAAAAGGGATTTGCTTATTTATAGAGAGTTATGACGGAGAGCTAGAACCCACCGTTTCCGAACTAATGAGAGTCGCTCACGAGATCAAGGAGAAGACCAACGAGCCGATTCAAGGAATTTTATTGTCTCATAAATGTGATCAATTACTATCTCAAATCAGTACGATTGGGTTCGATGAAATCTATGCCTTTTCAACCTCTGTCTCGTGTGAGTACAAAGATGATGTGCTTACCTCTTGCGTCGCCGAGATGATTGAGAGGGTAAATCCCTCCTCTCTCCTCATCCCCGCAACCCCTTCAGCTCGCTCTCTCTTTTCTAGAGTGGCGATAAGGATTGGTGCAGGACTCACCGCTGATTGTAGTGCATTAGAGGTGGCAGAAGACGAGAAAGGGACGTATCTAAAACAGGTAAAACCCTCCTTTACTCAGGATGATATGGTTCGCATTATAACGAAGAGAGAGAATTTTCCGCAAATGGTCACCATCAAACAGGGAGTGTTCGCCCCTCTTGAGAAGAACGATTACCCCAAAGCAGAGGTGACGTTTTTTGAGGATATTTCTGTACCAGATTCGCAATTGGAAGTGATTGAGATAAGTGAGACAGAACAAAAGGGAGATAGTATCGCAGCTGCTGAAATTGTGATCGTTGCTGGAAGAGGTGCCTTGGCAGAGGATAATCTAGATCGTCTTCGACAATTCGCTAAAACGATTAACGGGGTAATAGGAGGAACACGCCCTCTTGCAGACGAAGGAATTATTGCTTTTGAAGATCAAATTGGACAAACAGGTATCACAATTCGTCCTAAAATTTGTCTCACTTTTGGTGTTTCAGGAGCGATACAGCACACGGAAGGACTTCGAGATATCGAACTCTTTATCGCTGTAAATAAGGATGAAAATGCACCGATATTCAATGTAGCCGATTACGGTGTGATTGGCAAGATGGAAGAGATCTTAGATCATTTACTCTAGGAGACCTTCAAAAACTGGTTTCAGAAAATG
>CAZATZ010000290.1:0-2283 GCA_964488175.1 uncultured Spirochaetales bacterium | reverse complement strand
AACCTCTTTTTTGAGAGTAAAATTTAACGATATTGTAACGATAAGAGAGAGCATTTTATTTGTGAAGCTGTTAGCAACAGGAAGAGAGCGTCTATTTTCTCGCAGAAAAGCTCTCGTCGTTAAAACAGATAGCTCCGAACTTGAAATTGCTGGCGAAGAGATCCGCCAAATTACCGAAAAAATGGCTCGATCGACGAGAGGAGAGAGTGCGATCTTCCGAGGGGAGACACGCCTTTTTTCTAGTCTCACTTCCTCTCTTGCTAGAAATGTGTCGTCAAAAGATTTCTACGGACTTGAGAAGCAGATCGTCGAGAGAGCACGCATTCACGTCGACGAGAAAAGTGCTGGTGAGACGAACCGTGTAATAAGTGATCTGGAAGTACTGACCCAATTACACCGTGTTCGTGGGAAGACAAACTTAATTCCCTTCACACGGAATCTTCTCGTCGCTCTCTTTTTCGCCTGTTGGCAGGATAAAGATTCTGATGGTCGTATCATCATTATCCAAAAAAGAGATCTAGAGGAGCTAGACAAATCATCCTCAAAGTCATCCTCAAAATCATTCCCAGTTCCCTCCTCTGAATCCCCTTTGGACTCTTCTTCCTTCGAACCCGTCCTTCTATCTGGAAATGGGGGAGGGGAGTACGATAAGATCGCCCACACCTCCCTCGTTCATTCGCCAGCGGGGCGGATTCCTGCGACTCTATTTGAAGAGATTTTAATCTCGGCAGAGAAGAAAAATGCTATCTTGCTCTACCTAAAGACCTATCACAACTTAGGGGTTGAGACCCTTCTTGACCCTGTAGAGGGATTGATTCGCGAGAGTGAATTCTCTCAGAGTGCGTCTGTGTCTCCGTTTGATAGGGAGCCTTTCTCAAAAGATTACTCTCTCAAGGACTCTCTTTCCAATATGCCCGTTTCTCAGATATCTCTCTCTACGATATCGGCTTGGGCAATCTCTTTTTTTAAAGATCTCTTGGACCTTATACTTCTGCAAATCCCCTCATTTCGCTCTAGAAGATCTCGCTCACAGCTACTCCGTGACGGGAGGTATTGGGTCAAAAAGAGTAGTCCGATTTTAACTAGATCTCTTTTAAATCAATTCTTCACGACCTTCATTGTTACCATTTTATTCTTTGTATTTTTACTCCTTTTGGTCGATTTCTTCGCCAGTATCTGGCGCTATTTTAGCAATAACGTTCCCATCACTGAGATACTCAAAATCTCTCTGCTCTACATACCCAAGGCTTTAACCTACTCAATCCCCCTCGCGCTGCTCTTTGCGATAACCTTCAACTTGGGCAATCTCTACGCCTCCAACCAATTAATCTCAATCTTTAATGCGGGAATCTCTCTCTTTCGATTTCTCTTTCCTCTTATCTTCTTCGCTCTTTTTCTCTCAATTGGATACTTCTTCTTTGAGAACCGTGTCGTTATTCCGACCTACGCCCAGAGAGAGAGTCAGATCCGCGCTATTTTGGGAGGAGAGAATTTTAATCGAGATCAGATCACCGTTATCGGGGAGAATGGAAATATTTATAAAGCGGATTTCTACGAAGATGCGACGCAAACGCTATCGAATTTGATCGTCGTGACTCGTAGCGAAGAGGGAGAGTTTCTTCGGCGGATTCAAGCGAGAGAGGCTACTTGGCGAGACGATCACTGGGTATTGCGCGAGGTAAGACTCTTTGATAGCTTGGAAAATGGAGTCATTCAGGAGCAATTTTTTTCAGTGTGGGATGGTGAGAAGAGTTTAATCACGAGACCAGAACTCTTTCGAAATGTGATCCGAAACGTCGAGTCGTTGAACGTTAGTGAGGCGAAGGAGTGGATCGCCAATCTACGCAGAACAGGTCGCCCCTTTCTCAGTGATTTGACGAAGTACTACACTAGGTTTGCCTTCTCATTGACGAGCTTTATTGTGGCTCTTATCGCCTGTTCTGTGGGGGGAAGATTTAAAAAAAATATCTTATTGATGAGTCTTTTGATGGTAATTCTCGTAGCAGGGGGGTATTACATTCTGCAAATCATCCTCACCGCCTTGGCTCAAAAGGGCGTTTTAACCCCTATTTTAGGTGCTTGGCTTCCGACGATAATCTTTACCATTATCGGAGTCACCTCTTTAAAACACGCCAAAACTTAGGACTCTTTTTAAAGGGTTTCTCGAAAGAGTGGCGATTTCCCCGACCCGATTAAAACCTAGCCAAAACAGATCAAAACTTATCAAAAACTCTTCTATCCGTGCTAGCTCTCCTCCGCCATTTTTCTGAAATAGGCAGAGGT
>CAZATZ010000289.1:0-2299 GCA_964488175.1 uncultured Spirochaetales bacterium | reverse complement strand
TTGGGCAAAAATTATCTCGTGATCGGATAAATATTTATAGAAAATAAAACCGAGTATATAGTCTTTGTACTCATTGGCTTCTATTTTGGAACGCATCTGATTGGCGGATTCCCAAATTTTAGCGGCTAACTGCTGTTTGTTCATGACGTTCAATTCCCCTTTTTTCTCAATCCTATCGACGAGGATTGCGATACAAATAATTTATCAATGGTAGAGATTTTTTTGATGATAGACAACTCAATCCCCGAAAAGAAATAGCCTTAAACTCGACGAAACCGATCGAGTTACACAGATCAATCCAAAAATAAAACCCGCTCTTTTTAGCGTCGCCCTTGCGAGATCTCTCTATCCACTCTATCCAATCTCTGTGCATTTCGGTAGATTTTTTAGAACCACCCTTGTAATCCCCCCATTCTTAAAAAAAATCGAAATCAAAGGAGAGTTCTTATGGATGTTGAAAAGTTGCTAGAGGAGAATCAAACGCTCAAAGTCGTCTCACAACAGCGAGAGACTCTCTGGATAAATCCGCAGAAGAGAGAGTATAACTCGTATGAAAAGAGCCTTCCCGCACTTCCCATCACGGACGAAGAGATCAGAGAGGCAGAGGAGCGGTTAGAGAGGTTCGCCCCTTTTATCAGAGAGGTTTTTCCAGAGACAGAAAAATCGAAGGGGATAATCGAGTCCCCCTTGGTAGAGATTTTTGGGATGCAGAGAGAGTTAGAGGAGAGGTATCGAGTTACAATTTCTGGAAAACTTCTCTTAAAGATGGATAGCCACCTACCGATATCGGGATCGATCAAGGCGAGAGGGGGGGTCTACGAGGTCTTAAAACGGGCGGAGGAGTTGGCGATAGAGGCGGGGATCTTATCGGTGAAAGACGACTACTCGATCATCTCTCAGCAGAGGTTTAGAACCCTTTTCTCGGGGTATAAGATACAAGTCGGCTCAACGGGAAATCTAGGGCTAAGCATAGGAATCATAAGTGCGGCGTTGGGTTTTGAAGTTATCGTCCACATGTCCTGCGAGGCGAAGCAGTGGAAAAAAGATCTCCTCAGATCAAAGGGTGTCACGGTCGTTGAGTACGAAGATGACTACGGCAAGGCGGTCGCAGAGGGAAGAAGATCTTCTCAGAGTGATCCAAAGAGTTATTTTATCGACGATGAAAATTCGAGAGATCTCTTCTTGGGGTACGCCGTCGCTGGCTCACGGTTAAAAAAGCAGTTAGAGGAGAAAAAGATCGTCGTCGATAGAGAGCATCCTCTCATCGTCTACCTACCCTGCGGAGTCGGGGGAGCTCCTGGTGGCGTCGCCTACGGAATCAAAAGGATTTTTAAAGAGAACGCGCACTGCTTCTTCGTGGAACCGACTCTCTCACCCTGTCTACTGGTGGGAATGGCGACCCAGTTGCACGATAAAATCAGTGTTCACGACATCGGTATCACGGGAGTCACTCACGCCGATGGACTCGCCGTCGCTCGCCCCTCGGGGTTTATTGGAAAAGTCATGGAACCCGTTTTAAGCGGTGTCTTTACCGTCGATGACGCAAACCTCTACAACTACTTGCGAGACCTCAAACGCTCAGAGGGGAGAGTCATCGAGCCATCCGCTTGCGCCGCCTTTCAAGGCCCCATCACGTTACTCGAGTATGAGCAAGGCAGGGAGTATGTCGAGGAGAATTTAAAGGGGAGTATCGAAAACGCTTGCCAGATAGCGTGGGCGACGGGGGGTGAGATGGTTCCCGAAGAGGAGATGAACCATTTTTTAGAGACGTATTTAAGTCATCTCTAAAAAACTCTTCTTCAGTTCTAACTCGCTCTTCTCTGTGCTTGCTGAATTTTTCTGCGTTTCAAAACAAAAAAAGATTGCAAATTGATATCGAATATATGCACGTTTTAACTATGGGTACCAGATCTAAAACAGAAAAGGGGCATAGGAGAAACACATATGAAAAAATTGTTTATTTTTTTATTGATATCCACTCTTTTGGGATGTCCGCAGGAAGGGCCGGGTTCAGCATCTAGTGCGGGGGGTGGATCTGATACTGGACTAGTGCTAGCTAGCGAGAGTGGAGGTGGCGTAGGGATAACAGACTACGCAGGCTCTGAGAAAGACGTTGTGATACCTTCTCAAATAAACGGCAAAGACGTTGTCTCCATCGGTGATAATGCCTTTAAAGACAAGAATATCACAAGTGTAAGCATTCCCGATAGCGTTACGGCTGTAGGAGAAGCCGCTTTTCAGGGCAATAATCTCGTGACCGTAAATATTCCTGACGGTGTCACAGATATAGGTATATCGT
>CAZATZ010000288.1:0-2311 GCA_964488175.1 uncultured Spirochaetales bacterium | reverse complement strand
CAGGTTCATCTCTTCGAATACAGCGAGTTTGACATCTTTATTTTGTGAACGTTCGCGCAACTGATAGGCGAAGACCCAAACAATCACAACAGCAATGAGTATCCCCCCCAAAACGAGCGTATAGAGCAAGATCGGTTTATTCTTTTTTGTCTTTGAAAATTCTTTCTCAAAATCGTACAACTTTCCCGTAAGGACGTTGAGTACTTCCCCTGATTTAAGAAAGAGTTTCTTCGCCTCTTCTTCTCCGAGTTTTATTATTTTTTTGTCATCTTCCATATACCGTCCCAGTCGGAAGGGGTTTCACTTTTAACACGAATTTTAAATTCATCTGCCAATTCAAGCGTACACCGTTCAAAAAGAGCACCCGCTTCTTTCCACTTCCCTTGATAGTAGAGCTCTCGTCCCTCAGAAAAAGTCTCGATATTGTGCTCTATTTCTGAATCAATGGTGTCTCGAGGAATGGGCCAATAGATTTTTTTCCCTTCACTCTTGCCGTACACTGCGACTGTGTCCACCTCAAGAAAAATGAAATCGTCGCAATCTTTGGCACCCTCTTTAACGTATTCTGAGCAGAGGACGGGGACGTGGTACACCCTTGTCAGCCCTTCGAGACGTGAGGCGGAGTTGACATTGTCCCCTATGACGGTGTTGGTCATCTGATCACTTGATCCGATATTCCCGTAGAAGACATTTCCACCGTCTATTCCGACTCCGATTTCAAGGAGCACCGCATCGTAGACTTTTTGTTCATCCTCGTTAAGTTCACCTCTCTCCTTTTCGACCTTCTCTCTTGTTGTGTTCATCCGAAATCGAATTCGAGAGGCTACCTCTTGTAGCTCGTAGGCGACGCGGATGGCACGGTGCTCCTTACCTTCAGCAGTCGATTTACGAACACCGAAAACGGCTAAGATGGCGTCGCCGATGATGGATCCTATAATCCCGTCCTCTTCGAGAATCGCACCGATGGCGGCTTCATAGTGCATATTGAGCAACCGGATAATATCCACTCCCAATGTTTCAGTAATGTTGGTGAATCCCCGGATGTCGGAAAAGAGGATGACGAGGTCGTAAATCTCTCCCTCTAGGGCAACACTTTGCTCCTCATACGCTGTTTCTACCACGTCTTTTGTCGCAAATTTACTAAAAATGGCGATCAAGTTGTCGATGGAAGAGGAGAGGGAGTTGAACGCCGCACCCATGAAAGTGATGTCGTCGTTGGACGCATTATCAAGATTAAGCAACGACATTTTTTTGCCGTGCATCATCCCTGTGATCGCTTCGGTAAATTGACCGACAAAGCGTAAAAGATAGTTGACAATAAAAGCACCAGAGACGACACAAACGAGAGTGATCCCCACGATGATCGCAATGATTTTATAAAATATCTGTTCTGTGCTTTCGTAAAACTCGTTTAGCTCGTCTCCTCGGACGATAAAGGAGTCCCATACTTTGTTGTAGGAGACGACGCTGAGATATTCCGCTTCGTTATATTTTACTATCAAAAAATCAGCAACGGCTCCCTCTCCCAAGCTCTCGAGGATCGCTTTTTTACTCTCTTCATCCGTCAAGAGATTTTTTTTGTCGAACAAATTGCTCTCAAAAAGAAATTCTCCATCGGGCTTAATCCCAAGAACAATAGAATTCTTCCCCTGCATCTGCTGTTTGCTCATCTCTTCGATTTTTTTAAGAGATTCCTCAAAGTTATTATTAAATAGCGATATTTCGTACTGTATGTCGGCGAAAGAGCGGAGATCTTTTAGATCCCTCGCTAACAACTCTTTCTGTTGATCGATGAGTTCTGCACGGGTCAGGGTCAGGTTGATATAGTTTGTCAGAAGATTGGAGAAAAGGATAAAGAGGGTTAAGACAAAGATAATCTTGAGAGAGACGGGAACAACCTTTATTTTTCCTACTTTTTGCATTTTATTAAATTAAAACTTTCTGCTGACTCTACACCGGGTATCTCTAAAAGAATCCTCTCTCATCTCTAACTCGATCTTTTCCGTTAATCCAAAACCTTTGTTTCCTGAAACCGACTTTTTAGAAGTATCTCTATTATCATCTTATTGGTTTCTTTTGTATATCTTTTTAGTGTTGTTTTTAATGTCGGAGCAAAGAAAGAAGAGAAAAAAGAAAATTTTGCAAATTGAATCAATACTTATAAATAGTTCTATATAAATATTCTAAATTTAGCGTTCTCTCATATTCGAAAAATCGTTAATTTATCGATTTAGGGTACCTCTAAAAAATCGATTCCAGAAAATAACGAAGATATTTTTTGGCAAGTCAAGGAACTGAAAACGGAGTTTAG
>CAZATZ010000287.1:0-2311 GCA_964488175.1 uncultured Spirochaetales bacterium | reverse complement strand
AAGAATGATACCAGAGTAAAGCGAGTAAAAGGAGAAAAGAGATTTGCATACTACTTCTCCAAGTATGAAGAAGAATTAGACCTCTCTAGCATCACCGCCGAGAAAACGGAAGCTCAAAAGACGCAAACAAAAAAGACGGCACAGGTCAAAACGTTTCAAGAGCGAGATTTGCACAAGCTTTTTAGTAGTTATCTCAAGAATCAAGACACCCATTCCAAGACCATTTTTCACGAAAGATCTACAAATAGCACGGATAAAAATCAAAAATGGATACACCCCGATATGATTGGAATTAAATTCCTTCATCTTAAAAACAAATCCAGCAACACGTTGATGCGAACTATCAACAAGGCAGACGCCTTTGATTTGATCTCCTATGAATTGAAAAAAGAGATTAAATCCGACTACGAACTCAAGCAGTATTTTTTTCAGGCGGTTTCTAATTCGAGTTGGGCAAATTATGGCTATCTCGTTGCGTTTGAGATCAGCGCGCACCTTCAAGATGAAATGGAGAGGCTCAATCAATCTTTTGGGATAGGAATTATCGAACTCAAAGCCAAGCCTTTTGAAAGTAAGATTTTATATACGCCAAAATATCGTGAACTCGATTTTAAAACGATGGATAAGCTCTGTGAAGTAAACGAGGATTTTTCCGAATTTATCAAGCAATCGGAGATGATGTTGGGGGCTGAAGAGAAATTCATAGAACCGACGAGAATGGGATTTGATCAATTTTGTGACGAGTATTTTGAAACGGATTCAGAGATTGAAGCGTATTGCAAAGAAAAGCATATCCCCACCGAAGAGAGTGAACTAGAAGAGGAAGAAGAAGAGGAAATCTAGTGACGGAGCCTCATGACAAAGCCTCATGACGGAGCAAGGAGATCTCCCTTGCCAACCCGAGTTACGGAGAAATCTATCACTCCCTCGTAACTCGAAGACTTCTTCTTTAGCAATCGACGCCATCACCGAAAAAGACGGTTCGCATGGAGTCGGAGAGGTCGTGTTTTATCTCCATCTCATCTAATATCTGCGAAAGTTGCCCGCGATGGTGAGTCTGATGGTGAAAAATAAAAAGACTTATTTTCCCAAAATCAATTGTTTTACCTAAAAATACTATCTTATAATCGACGTATTTTTCATCCACCTCTTTGTGGAGTTTAAGAACACGTTCATTTAAGTCGATTAAATTTTTACGTAACTCGTCATAGGAATCGAACATCGGTGTTCTGAGTTCGTCGGGTTGCTCCGCCCAGTGGTGGGGGGCGTCCGCAAAAACTTTTTCTCCTTCGGGAAGACCCTTAAATGATCGGGAGACAAAAGCAAGCGCCCTGTAGAGATGATTTAGGCAACCCTCGGGTGTGTTGAAGTAGGAACCAGACTCTTTTTCTCGTTCACTTTGCGAGAGGCTATCGACTAGTTTCAGTACCTGATTCGTACTCTCGCTGTTAAATTGAGCCATTTGCAAGTAAGTGTTCATTATTCTATCTCCTTAAAAATTTACGATGGCATTCACTCAAAGCGATCCATCAGTTCAATCGAGCAAAAGTCCTTTTCGCCCGCCCTTTTAAATAGTACTAAATTGGTACTATTTAAACTATTACATATCTTCTTGCAAAAAGAATAGATAAAATCGGAAATAATAGCAAAAAAAATCCACTATTAAAAAGGGTTTTTAAGTCGACAAGTTTCATTGCGTTGAGTTGGGGGTACCCTTGAGTCTCATCGATAGCCCCATCTCTCTGCCGTCTCACATACCGCTTATCACTCTCTTGGCGTGATCTAAGTCGAAGCCTCCCTCTATCTCCCTCTTATCAAAGATCATAAAATAGGAGAAATTCTCCCCTGCGTGATTTCCCCATTCGTTTCCGAGTCTGCATTTTCCCTTGCTATCAGAACCGTCTAAGTGATCCCCTTTTGTCTCGATCAAGATCGTCTGACCTGACTTTGTCTGGAGAATGAAGTCGGGATAGTGGTTGGCTTTAAATCCGTTGATGAAAAAACCCTTTCCTCTCTCTAAGTTTCTATGCCAAAAAACGATATTTGAGGCGGTGCCGAGCTCCATGATAACTCTCGCCTCAAATTGGTTCATTTTCCCCTCTTTTTCATACAAGGAATTTCCAATTGACAGGCCAGTTTCTCCCGGAACGATCTCTCTACTTAATTTCCAATTTTCTTTGGTGGTGATGCGTTTTGATTTTACCAGATCCATAAATTGGGTCTCTGCGTAACTGTCGGAGAGTTCTCTTATTTTCGCTTTTATCTTCTCCGTGTAACTCCATTTTTTCACCAAAATATCACGAAGATGCTC
>CAZATZ010000286.1:0-2317 GCA_964488175.1 uncultured Spirochaetales bacterium | reverse complement strand
GGGGAACAAGACAGAAAGAGGAGAGCGAGTATTCCAGCTAAACCAAAATATGAAAAAAATGTTTTCTTTTGCATGATAAAAACCTCCTGCAAATTTTTTTACGAAATACCAGAACACTCACACCTTCACTCATTTAATGAATTGCAAATCACTGAAAATAAGATCAGAGAGTCCACGAAAAGGTAAATGTATTGGTACTGATTATAAACTAAATACGATCAAAAAGAATAAGTAGCTTTACGTTATCCAAAAGAAACAGACAGCGTTAAAATCTCGACTCTTTTTGTAAAATCATGGTGTATATTAGAGAAAAGAGATTAAACATGCTATACGTTTTTCTCAATATTTTAAATATTTTTTTAGAGTACGCGACTCTGAAAAATAGATGTCACAATGATCCAATTTTCCCGATGTTCAAATGTCATGATATCTCCATGATATTCCCATTATATCCTCATGATATCCCCGAGAATATCCCGACTTTTCCGATGAGAAAACACGAAGAAAATGTTTTCGTGTTGGATCTAAAAAAGGGCGTTTTAAGGGTACTATTTGCGTGAAGTTGGCGATTCGCTGGGTCTGTCTCTAGGGTGCCTAGATAGTGGGGATAACCGAAATCCCAAAATACCAGGTCTCTCTGCCTTCTAGATGCTTTGTCCAGTTGTACCCAACTTTAAACTTAAGGGGAATCGCTATCTTATCGATGTAGAAAGATAATCCAGTTCCAAAGATAAGTTGAAATTGATCCGATGAACTTACCCCCTCTTTCCAGTTGTAGGCGTCACCCGCCTCAACCCAGAAGGGTAGATAGGTCTCTATCAAAAACTTCTTGGGAAAGAGAGAGAAGAGATAGAACGAGCTCTCGATATTCGCCGACCATCCCCAATTTCCTTCGATCTCACCTTTCTCAAGGCTCGTGACATTAGGAAAGACGAGATTGGTCTGAAACCCTGAAACGTCAACGTCACCGGATACATAACTCTTTTTCAAGAACGTACTCTTACTTTTCGAAGAGAAGGGAACCGCTCCCTTAAGACTAGCCGTAAACATACTCTCAGGGTAGAGAGAGTAGAGGGCTGAGATTCCTGCTGATGTTTTAAACAGAACCCCCTTTCTTAGAAATCCAGTTTTTTCTATCCGTCCCAATTGAATTCCTGGAGCAAATAGAAAATAGGGAACGTAGGGATCATCCTCGGGTATCTTCCCCCATACAACCTCTCTCACATCTTTGTAGGAGATTATCGTTGAAAATGTCGGAAGGATGCTTTGATCTCCACGAATATCGTAGCCCAACTCGTACCCCACTTTAATCTCGTACCGCCTCGCCTGATAGACGGGTTCTTCGTCTTCGTATTTGGACTCAAGATAATCATCATATCGAAAAAAACCCTCGTGGATAAAAGGAGGGGTACTCTCGGTATCGGTAATCCCAAGGAGCAAATAAGATTCATCTCGGCTATACATTCCGAGAAAAACGGCCGCAAAATTTCCTCCCAAAAAGTTTGCGTCAGCGACTCCTCCTAGAATAGAAAATCCCCCTGTCGTATCAAAGAGAGGAATGACAAAGGGGATTAACGTCCATCGATCCTCTGCATCCACCGTTAACTTAACTCTGTTTTCTCCCAATTCAACGACCTCGATGGAGATCTCTTCCCGAAGAATAGGACTTCCCCCATTTCCCAGACTATTTAACTTAAAAATACTCTCGGAGATTCCCTCCTCTATCTCTTTTTGAGAGTAGCTCTCCCCCTCTTTTAGCGTCATATTCTTTAAAAGAACACTTCTCTTCGTTCGTTTAATTTTAGGGAATTCGATCGACTCAACGGTAAGAAGATCTCCTGTTTGTGCTGAGAGAACGAGTGAGAAAAAAGACCAAACAAATAGGGAAATAGGTAAGATTATTTTTTTCATAAGAACCTTTTATTTAATTGATGAATGAGCGAAATAGAAAAGAGTAGAACGAAAAGAGAAGGTTCTAAAAAAAATAAGGCAGCTGAATAGTCTTGTAAAAATATTTCACGGATTGCGAGATTTTTCTGAAATCTAGTAAAATTAATCTTAGGGTAGCTCTAAAAAATCGATTTCAGAAAATAACGAAGAGATTTTTTATCCAGTCAAGGAACTAAAAAACGGAGTTTAGCCAATATTTATCACGGTACTAAGTGAGTATTTTAGTGAGAGAATGACGTCTCGGAATTGGCAAAAAAGATCGAACTAGAAATGACAAAGAGTTTTTTAGAGGTGCCCTCGATTGAGGTCAGGCAGGTATTTAATTTGAGAATGTAGGATTCAGAACAACGCACTCTCTACCGATACT
>CAZATZ010000285.1:0-2335 GCA_964488175.1 uncultured Spirochaetales bacterium | reverse complement strand
TATCAGTCCGTTAAAGGGGGGGGTCTCTTTTCCTAAGATGGCCGAATCGATGGGGTGTATCGGACATCAAGTAGAGAGCCTAGAGGAGTTTGGCTCTCTGATGAGATCCCAAACCATTCGAAAAGGGACGCACTTGGTCGACTGTCTTATCTCCCACCCAGAAAACGCCTATCCGATGACATCCCCTCATTCTATCTTGGATCAAATGGAGGAAGAGGAGTAATGAAACGACACACTATCTCTATCTTATGTGACGACGTTCCCGGTGTTTTGACACGAATTTCAGGTCTCTTCTCTCGCAGAGGATTTAATATCGAGTCTCTCTCTGTGGCCAATACCGAGAGGGAGGGAAAGAGCCGTTTTACGATTGTCCTGCACGGGGATGAGCGGATCTTAGAGCAGGTGAGAAAACAGCTTCAGAAGGTGATCCACGTCATAAATGTCTGGGATTACCAGAGTGATGATTTGGTGGCACGAGAACACGCTCTGATTAAAATCGAGGTCTCTGAGAAGATTCGAGGGGAGATTTTACAGATCGTAAACTCGGTTCAGGCGAAGATCGTCGACTCTTCTGAGGGGGTCTGGATACTCGAAGTCACCGGCGAGCGAGAAGAGATCGATACGGTGGTCGACCTACTCAAAGGGTACACCATCATAGAGACCATCAGAACGGGGCAGATCGCCTTACGGCGTGGTTTACACCCTGATAAATTAAATCAGCCTGAGAATTAGGAGAGACGAGACGCATTCTCGCTCGATTTTCCTCTCTCTCGGCTCTTAATCTTTTTTTCGGGTGGCGGATGATAGTTCCACTCCCCATCTATTACCGCAATGATACATTGAAGCCTTGAATTGAAGCCTTGATACGTTGCGGTAATAGATTCTCTTTTCTATCGTCTCTTTTATCCAGAGACTCCTAAGGCCGTCTGTAATTCGGAGAGTGGAACATTTAGTTTCTTTGCCGCAGTTTTTAAGTTTGAAGATGAATGCGCAAGAGCGATTTCTAAGCTCTCTTGGCTTATCTTCAGCGTTTTAGCTGCACTCGCAAGATCCCAGTCTGCTCGATCCGTTTGATTCTTCTGACTTGAATCGTCGATTTGAAAATTTTGAGCTGCCTTTTGGGCAGGCCTTAAGCTTCCTGGCGGATTTTGTTCTCTCACCACCTGTGCCTGCATCGATATCACAGCCAACGCAAGGAATACAGTATAAAATATCTTCTTCATCATAAAATCTCCTCAATACACGCTCTCGTATGAAAAATATATCGGGGTGCCTCTAAAAAACCTCTTTTCATTTCTAACTCGATCTTTTCTGCCAATCCAGCGTCACTGAAATACTTATTTTGTACCGTGGTAAACCTTGGCTAAACTCCGTTTTCAGTTCCTTGACTTGCCAAAAAATATCTCCGTTATTTTCTGAAATCGATTTTTTAGAGGTCCTCATGATTTGTTTTATCCAGGGAAGCCTAGGGCCGTCTGTAATTCGGAGAGTGGAACATTTAGTTTTTTTGCCGCGGTTTTCAAGTTTGAAGACGAATCCGCAAGAGCGATTTCTAATTTCTCTTCGCTTATCTTTAGCGTTTTCGCTGCACTAACGATATCCAAAACGACATAATTTACGGGGTTTAACTCTTCAGAAATACCCCGTGATGCTTTTTGGGCGGGGGTCAGTTCCGCTGGGCTACTAAAATCTTTCACGGCCTGTGCCTGCATCGATGTCACAGCCAACGCAAGGAATACAGTATAAAATATCTTCTTCATAATAAAATCTCCTCAATACACGCTCTCGCATGAAAAAATATCTCTCTGTCGACATCTGGTCGATATGTTTAGTAAAAAACATAATCTCTACCGATGCCTACCTCGGATATGCGGGGTAGGTTAGTCACTTTTTATGAAAAAATGATGAATCGTATAAAAAATTAATTTCATTAAAAAATTCCTTTTTCTTCTTTTATTCCGTGAATGTTTTTTTGAATGAAGTGTGCCTATCTTTAAAAAGGTTACCCTTCTAGGGTACCTCTAAAAAATCGATGCCAGAAAATAACGAAGAGATTTTTTAGTCTTGGAATTGAAAGTGGAGTTTAACTGGGCTAAATGAGTATTTCAACCAAGTCATAAAAAATCTTGGGATTGTTCAATAAGATCGAGTTTGAAATGAAAATGGTTTTTTTAGAGATGCTCTTTAGAGAGTTCTACCAAAAGCAAACCTAATTTTGAAGTCGGAGAACGTTGTGTGTCCCTCTCTGTTTTTAGATGCTACTCAAGCAGGACATTTTCTAATTATTTTAATGGTTCATTTGTATTTTAGCCCTTCAAACACGCCGTGAGACTAG